>ONYN01000107.1 GCA_900322085.1 uncultured Eubacteriales bacterium
CTGCATGAAGGGGATGCGTCTGCCGCGCTTGTTTTTGCTTCTGTCGGACATAGAGGCGATCAGCGGATCGGTGATCGCGTCAAATACACGCGAAAGCGCGGTGATCAGACCGAGGATTGTCAGAAATCCGCCGATTACCAGACCCGGCACGATGTACTGCTGGGCGCCGCCCTCGATATCCGCCTGTGTGGGAAGGTAGAAGGTGACGAACCACGCGCTGATGATGCCGCTGAGCATAGACCATCCAAGCTGGCCCACAGCGAAAATGCGCATTTGTCTTTTGCTTAATCTTTTCATAATGTCCTCCTTGATGATTGTGATTGATTATTTTTTTATTTTAATCCCATGGCAAGTTCAACTACCTTGTACGCGCCGTCGTAAATTCCCATGGTTTTGTTGCTCTTTATCTGCTCGCACATTCCGTTGAAGAGGGTGTCCTCATTCAAAAACATATCGAGCATTTGCAGCGTGTGGGGAACGTCCTCACATTCAAGGGTTCCGTCTCCGATTTCGGCGGAGTGAATGGCACCCCATTTCTCATGTCCGCCTATTCTCTTCAAAAACAGCTTGGGTATCGGATAAAACGCAAGCTCACTCGGCTTTGTCACAAGTACGTCCGCCGAACGCATCAGCAAATTGGTGCAGTAGACCGCTTCAAAAATATTCTCGTGCCAAAAGGCGTGGATTCCCTCCACATCGCCGTCTGTTGCCGACGAAGCAAATGAATTGGTGTCGTTCCAGTCGTTGAAGTGGGTTGTGCTTACCTCCTTAAGTCCCTTTATTTTTTTGCAAAGCTCTTCCCATACCTTCTTGTAATCCCCGACATTGACATACAGTGCGGCTTTCTTTTCCTTGATCAAAGGAAGCAGGTGCCTGATCACGGCGGCGAATAATTCACGCTGCGCACCTGCGCCGCCTATAGTCAGCAGAAATCGCATAGGCTTGCCGTCCGCCTTGCGCTTCATTCTCGCGTCACAGTCGTCTTCCAGATGGCTGACAAGCTCGTGGTCGATGTAATGTCCGGTGTAAACAAGGCTGTCGGCTGGCATTGGATTGAGCACATCGTTCTTCTGCATCCCGTTAAGTATGCGGTAGCCCATGTAGGACTGGTGTGTCTGAATGGTGTGTACGCTTCCCTCCGCGAAGTGCAGGGCCATGGGCCAGTTGTCGGGAATTGCGTTGACCACATGCTTCATTCCGGCGTGAAGGGCGGCCTGTGCCGGCCATACGTGGGTGCCGATTACGGGAATGTCCTTGGGGATGTTTTTGTAGACCGGAGCCATCAGCTCGGCATTCTTCTGATCTCCCGCGTTGTAGGTGAGCTGGCGGAATCCCTCATAGTTGAGCGGCTCCCAGTATTTTTTGTTGAAGAGCTTGCTTTTCTGCGAGAGACGGGAACCCATGGAATAGAGATCGTTCTGTGCGCCGATGACCTTGGTACAGGTGGTGTTGGGATAGGAATTGAGATCCATCCAGTAGGGCGTGTAGCCCAGCGCATGCGCCGCCGAGGCCATTGCAATGGAAATGCGGTAATGTCCGAAACCCATGCGGATATTGCCCACAATGATGCCCTTTTCCTCGTCAAACGGGATGTCGCCTTCGCCCTCGTCAACGCGGATGTCATACACTCCGAGCGGCTGACTGAGGCATACGTTTGGTACCAGCTTCACCTTGTAATCGGCGGCGCTGTCATCGCCGTATTTACGTGCAAATTTCTTTTTGGATTTTGCCGCGTTTCGCACCGCCTTTTTACTGATCTTGTTGCCGAAGATTTCGCTTGATCTGTCAGTCATTGTTATCCTCCTTCCGGCCGAATGCGGTGAATTATATTGACGTTTCGCAGTCTTCGCCATTTTCAGTGTCAATGTTGCTTCGCCGCCATTGCCAATTGTTTTTATATAATGAACATAAATTTAAAACAACTTGTAATTCTTTTTATATAATATCATGCTTTGCGGTATAATGCAAGATAAATATTTAAAATTATTATCACAAAAAGGTCAAAAAAGTAAAAACAATGTTTATTCTGATTACGATTATAACAATGAAACTTCTGTTAATTCATATTGAAACTTTAATAAACATGTCCTGGAGAAAAAAATTGCGGATAATAAAAAAACATGCTAAAAGCCAAAAGAAGCTTTTCACATGTTTTTATTATCTATATTTTTGCCGACAACCATTTGCATCCTTTCACGGCGAATCGCCAGTCAAAATCCGCGGCTTCTTCGGCGTAGTTGATATTGATGCGCCGACCCCGCAGGATCTCGGGGGTAAATCCGTCGTCTTCCAGCCAAAGCCTGTTGCCGCAGAGGTCTTCGCCGTAAAGAGATTTGTCTATTCCCATGGCAATGCAAAGTTTGCCGGGACCGCTGCACAAATTCCGCAGTTTGTCGGTGCCGCGCCGTCTCTTCATAAGCTCAAGGCCGCTGACAGGCTCCAGTGCCCGCAGGAATATGCAGTGCGGAACACTCTCACGGTTTACGATGATGTTCATACAGCAGTACATGCCGTAAATAAGATAGACATACGCGTGACCACCCTCGGCATACATAATTTCGGTGCGCGCGGTACGCCGTCCGCCGTAGGCGTGGCAGCCTTTGTCGTTTTCTCCCATGTATGCCTCCAGCTCGACGATTCTGCCGGCGGTCAGTCCATCGGGGGAATCATGCACAAGAATCTTGCCCAGCAGCATTTCGGCAGCTTCAAGCCCGTCCCGCAGGTAGAAATCGCGGGGAAGCTTTTGCCGCTCTGTGGAATGGCTCATATTGTAAGATCACCTCAATCTGGCGTTGCCGGATGCAGCAGGGCATAATCGGTCGCAGCTTCCTCCGCCTGTTCCTGCAGGTCAACGTATTCCTCAAGGCAGAGATTGTTTACATACATATACGCAGCGTGATTCACGCCGACATACCGTATGTGCCAAGGCTCGTATTCAATTCGGGTAACGTCCTCCTTGTCGGCGGGATAACGTATGATAAAGCCGTACTTGTAGGCGTTTTCCGCCAGCCATTTGCCCTCAGGCGTGTCCTGGTAATTGTGGTCGGTGGAAGTATCGTTGCTCACGTCAATGGTATTGCCGAGCTGATGTTCGGAATTTCCGGGCGTCTGGGTGGTGGCAAGCGCCAGAACACGCGCCTCGGTGGAGGTTTTTCCCTGTGCCATATAGGCGCTTACGGCTTTGTTGTAAAGCTCACTTTGTTTTGCGTAGCTGCGGTATGCGCTGATGATGTGCATCCGGCTTTGCATTTCTTTATACATGCCGGCGTAGAGCTGCTTGTATGCCTCAAAGGTTTCGGAACTGACGTAAATACCGTAGTAGTTTTCGGCGGTGTAATTGTCGGGAATCTTTATCAGGTTGTCCGGAACGTAATCGGCGCTGAGAGTATTTTTGTAATTAGCAATCACGAGCTTCTCGTAATAAAGCGGAGGAAGTGTACTTTCAGGCGGAAGGGGTTTAGGCTTTGCGATAATCTTCACCTGCGCGGATACATCTCCCGAGGCAATGCCCAGAACGGTTTCTCCGGTTGACTTTGCGATGATCCGGCCGCCGCTCACGGTGAGTATTCCGTCATCGGCAATCTCCCATGTGTAAGAGACAGAGGCGTTTTTTGGCACTGCGACCGGCTCTGCCTCCACCTCATCACCGATGTAGACGGCGATTTGATCCTGTTGAAATTCAATTGACTGAAGCCTGTGGTCCAGTTCTTTTATGGCAGCTCTCCCGGGTGCCATTGTCTTTTTGCCTATGACGGCAGCCGCGGCTACAGCGACAAGCAGAAACGCTGCCCTTTGAATGATAAGCGGCGTAATTTCAATTGTTTTTTCTTCGCTTATTTTTAACTGTATGGATTTTATAATGATGCACCTCTCGTATAGATTGACATACAATAATATTATTTTATTGCCTGTGGGACGATATGTCAACCACCAATTCGTATAACTTTGTGTGAAGGTAAATATTGTCAGGCCAACATATGAATGAACCTGTCTAAAAATGTCTGTTTCGGCATAAAATAAGACGAGGGGTTTTAAAACATTAAATCATTAAAACCGTAGAATCATTACAGCTTATCCCGAAAGGAAAGGTATCGGCAAATGAAAAAGCAAAGAATATTTGTGAAAAGGATTACGATCATCGTCCTTATGATTTCGATGATTTTTATCGGATCTGCGCCGACAGCTTATGCGGAAGCATTGCAAAGCGATGTTAAAGCAGAGCAGAGCGACGAAGCATCCGCGCAGAAGCAGACCGAACCGACGCAGCCGACAGATTCTCTTGGACTGACTGCCAAAGCCGCTGTGCTGATGAATTCCGAAACAGGCAAAATCATATACTCGCTCAATTCAAATCAGCAGCTCCCTGAGGCTTCCATAACCAAGATCATGACCATATTGCTGGTATTTGAAGCGTATGACGCCGGCAAAATCAAAATGGACGACACTGTGACATGCAGCGAATACGCCGCCTCTATGGGAGGATCGCAGATATGGCTCGAGCCTGGCGAGACAATGACAGTGCATGAGCTTATCAAAGCGGCGCTCGTGGGTTCGGCCAATGACGCCTGCGTCGCTCTGGGCGAACACATCGCAGGCTCCAATGAGGCCTTTGTTTCCATGATGAACCAGCGTGCGGAAGAACTTGGAATGACCGATACGTTCTATTGCAACTGTACGGGACTCGACGCGGACGGACATGTGACGTCAGCACGCGATATTGCCGTGGCTTCGGCTCAATTGCTAAGTCACGAAGAGGTGCTTCAATATACGGGAATATGGATGGACACTCTGCGCGACGGAAAGCTTCAGCTGACCAATACCAACAAGCTCATCAAACATTACAACGGCGCCATAGGGCTGAAAACCGGCACAACCAGCAAGGCGGGCTGCTGCATTTCGGCTGCGGCAAGGCGCGACGGCATGACCATGATTGCCGTGATTCTGGGCGCACCGGACAGCAAGAGCAGGTTTGCCGACGCAAGGAAGCTGCTGGATTACGGCTTTGCCAAGTGTGAGCTGGTGGACGCGGCGAATATTGAGATAGAGCTGCCCGAAATACCGGTTGTCGGAGGTATTGAAAAGACCGTTGGAGCGTATGCCGATGTTTCCGGCATGGTTCTGACCGAAAAGGGCAAGGGCAAGCAGATAAAGGCAGTGGTGGAATTGCCGGAGTCGCTGGAAGCACCGGTTGAGGAGGGGCAGCCGATTGGCAGGGTCAATCTGGTGCTGGACGGCGAGATGATTGGCAGCTACGATATCTGCTCCGATCGAACTTCTGAAAAGGTGACATTTGGCGCGGCATTCAATGAACTGATTAAGGGAATTATTACTGTTTAATACAATGCAGAAAAAACTGTGCCGCGCAAATGTTCTTTTCCGAGCAATTTGCGCGGCATGTGTTTTGTCTCACTGAGAGCCTGCCAACGAATCTCTCCACGCATGTCCCGCCGCTGCTTTAGCAGCGGGCGCGGTACGCACACGCCAAAATGCGACAGCAGGCTCTTAATGAATAACGCGAGAAGCGTAGCCGACTGTTTTCTCACAAAAACATCCCAAAAAATCTTGCAGTTTCCTCTGTCTATATGGTATAATTATCTTGATCATTCCAAAAGATTAGGAGGCTGAAAATTGAATCAACGTCTTGCAGAGATTCTGCTGGAATCATTTCCGCGAATATTCACACAGGGATTGCTTGTTACCATCCCGCTGACGGTTCTTTCTTTCGCGCTGGCGCTGGTGATCGCAATGGCGTGTGCCATGATTCAGATTGCCGATGTAAAGGTGCTGCGGCAAGCGGTCAGGTTTTACATCTGGCTCATTCGCGGCACTCCGCTGTTGGTGCAGCTTTATCTGGTTTATTTCGGATTGCCGGATCTGGGAATCGTGCTGCCGTCGTTCCCCTGCGCGGTGCTTGTCTTTGCGCTGAATGAAGGGGCCTACTGTGCCGAGACCATGCGTGCCGCCATTGAATCGGTGCCAAAGGGTCAGCTGGAAGCGGGTTACTGTGTCGGAATGAGCTACTTCCAGACCATGCGAAGGATTATATTGCCGCAGGCATTCCGCACGGCATTTCCTCCGCTTTCCAATTCCCTTATCTCCATGATAAAGGACACGTCGCTCGCCGCCAATATCACCGTTACCGAGATGTTTATGACCGCTCAGAGAGTTGCCGGACGTACATATGAACATCTGGCTCTCTATGCCGAGGTGGCTGTGATTTATCTGATATTCTGCACCGTGATAACGCGGCTTCAGGCGTTCGGAGAAAAAAGGCTTGCGCGCATGAACGGAGGGGATGTCATCCGTGCTTGAGTTGAAAGGACTTTACAAATCAATGGGCGGCACAGAGATACTTCACGGAGTTGACCTGACGCTGGACAAAGGTGAAGTGCTTGCGGTGCTGGGACCGTCCGGCTCGGGAAAAACCACCCTGCTGCGATGCCTGAATTTCCTTGAAAAAGCGGACAGCGGACAGGTCATAATGTTGGGACGCACAATCAATATGCCCTCCGCCGGACGCAGGGAAATTGCCGAATATCGCAGACACACCGCGTTCGTCTTTCAGAACTTCAATTTGTTTGCCAACAAGACCGCGCTGGAAAACGTCACCGAAGGGCTGATTGTGGCCCGGGGACTTGCCAAACCCGAGGCGGAGCAAATCGGCATGAAGGCACTCGGAAAGGTCGGACTTGCGGATAAGGCGGATTCCTATCCGAGCAGGCTGTCGGGAGGTCAGCAGCAGCGTGTCGCCATAGCGCGGGCGATTGCCGCCGGGCCTGACGTGATTATGCTGGATGAACCTACGTCGGCACTGGACCCTGAACTGATCGGTGAGGTGCTGCATGTGATCAAGCAGTTGGCGGACGACGGCATGACCATGATTATCGTCACGCATGAGATCGGATTTGCGCGCAGTGTCGCTGACCGGATATTGTTTATGGACGGCGGTAATGTGGTGGTTCAGACCGGCACAAAGGACTTCTTTGAAAAAAACGACAACAAACGAGTACGGGAATTTCTCGGCTCACTCAGTGAAAGGATTGGATTGAATGAACATGACACTCAGAATCAAAAGAATGATAGCGCTTCTCACAGCAACAGCGCTTCTCACGGCAAGCGCGGCAGGGTGCGGAAAAAAGGCGGACGAAAATAAAGACCTGCTCGCGTCGGTAAAGCAAAAGGGCAAAATCACCATTGCCATGGAAGGCACATGGGCGCCGTGGACATATCACAACGACAAGGACAAGCTGGTCGGCTTCGATGTGGAAATCGGCAATTACATTGCGGATTACCTTGGAGTGGAGGCGGATTTCGTCGAAGGAGAGTGGGACGGACTTTTTGCGGGACTGGACGCGGGAATGTACGACATAATCATCAACGGCGTTGACGAAACCCCCGAACGAGCGGAAAAATACGATTTCTCCGACCCCTACGCGTACATTCACACCGTATTGGTCGTGCGCAGCGACAACAAAAAAATCAAGAGCTTTGAAGACCTTAAGGGCAAGACCACCGCAAACAGCATAGGCAGCACCTATATGGAGCTTGCCGAAAAATACGGCGCAACTGTCAAGGGAGTGGATTCTCTGGGGGAGACCATGAATATGGTCATTTCAAAGCGTGCCGACGCGACGCTGAACGCCGAGGTTTCAGTACTGGATTACATGAAGGAACAGCCCGACGCCCCGATTAAAATAGTTGCCTCCACCGAGGAAGCCAATCACGTATGCATACCGGTTCGCAAGGGCGAAGAAAACGAGTCGTTCCGCGCTGAAATCAACAAGGCGATCGCCGCCATGCGTAAGGACGGAACGCTAGCCGGGCTTTCCGAAAAATACTTCGGCTCAGATATAACCAATCCGTAATTGACAGCGAATCATGAGCGAAAAAAGAGAAGCATTCAGAGCGCTGATCAAGCTGTCGTTGCCTGCCATATTGCAGCAGTTGATGGGGACACTGCTGCAATATGTCGATACCGCGATGGTCGGACGGCTGGGTGAGGCGGCAACGGCTTCGGTCAGCACAAGCACAACCGTGAATTGGCTGATTCATTCCATTCCCTACGGGCTGACGGTGGGACTGCTTTCCACACTGTCTCAGGCGTGCGGACGGGGTGATCGCGCCGAGATGAAGCGGCTTTCAGCCATGGGCTGCCGTCTTTCGCTGTGGCTGGGAATGGCTCTGACCGCCGTATGTCTGGGAATATCCCCCTTTCTGCCGATATGGATGCAGGCCGCCGAAGAGATAAGGCGGCCTGCTTCCGCTTATTTCTTTGTAGTGAGCGTGCCGCTTGTCTTTTCTGTTATGGGCAGCATGTTCGCCTCTGCCATGCACGCGGTCAAGGATACACGCACGCCGATGATCATCAATCTTTCGGCAAACGCTCTTAATGTGGTGCTGAATTATCTGCTGATTTACCGTGCCTCTCTTGGCGTAATGGGTGCGGCATACGCCACGGCCGTTTCTACGACCGCGTGCGGAATCGGTATGTTGATCGCATTCCGCAGCAAGAAGAGTCTCCGGTTCGGGCGGAAGGAATATGGGAACATAGATACCGCAAAGCTGCGCGGACTGCTGCGTGTGGCGCTGCCTGTGACCTGCACGTCGGTTGTTTCCTGTTCCGGGTACATCGTATTTGCCGGAATGGTAAACGGAATGGGCGTTACTGTCTTTGCTGCACATTCCATCGCAGTGACAGCCGAGGAAATATTCTACCTGCCGGGTTATGGAATCCGCACGGCAACCTCCGCCCTGATCGGGTCAGCCATAGGCGAAGGCAGCCGCAGCAAATTCATTCACACCCGCAGTCTCAGCCTTCGGCTGACGGTGGCACTGATGGTGGTCAGCGGATTGATTCTGTTTTTTGTCGCCTATCCGCTCATGCGGATATTTACCGTCAGCGAGCCAGTGGCAGTGATGGGCGCGGGCGTTTTAAAAATGGTTGCGTTTTCCGAACCGTTTTTCGGACTGATGGTGGCGTGGGAAGGTATCAGCTACGGCACCGGGCATACCCGCAGCGTATTCATCATAGAATCGCTGAGCATGTGGGGCGTTAGAATCTTTATGACTTATTTGGTCATCAGGGCGGGAATGGGTCTTACCGCCGTCTGGTGGTGCATGATTGCCGACAACGTGACAAAGGCGGTGCTTCTGACTGTTGTCGGATTAAAGCAAAATCACAAAATATAAATTTCGGCTGTATGAAGTATTGAATTCGTACAGCCGAAGTTTGTTTGTCACGGAAAGATAAAATGGATTTTCTAAGAATAGTCCGCAAATAATATTGAATCATGGACTTGTTTGTGATATAATAATAAAGTTACTCAAACGCATCAAAAAACGGAGGGGATACTGTGGATCACTTTAAGCTCGTATCGGATTACAAACCGACAGGTGATCAGCCCGAGGCAATCGCAAAGCTCGTGGACGGTCTGCAAAAAGGCTATCACGAACAATCGCTTCTGGGTGTTACCGGCAGCGGCAAGACATTCACCATGGCCAATGTCATTGCCCAGATGAACAAGCCTACTCTCGTGCTGGCGCACAACAAGGTGCTTGCCGCCCAGTTATGCAACGAATTCCGTGAGTTCTTTCCGGAAAACGCCGTGGAATTCTTTGTGTCGTACTACGACTATTACCAGCCGGAATCCTATATTCCCACCACCGATACCTACATCGAGAAAGACTCGTCTGTCAATGACGAAATCGACCGTCTGCGTCACTCCGCGACTTCCGCGCTGTCGGAACGCAGGGATATTATTATTGTGGCGTCGGTTTCATGCATATACAGCATGGGTGACCCTATCGACTACCGAAACATGGTGCTTTCACTGCGTCCCGGCATGGAAAAAAGCCGCGACGATGTGCTGAAAAAGCTCACCGAGATTCAATACAGCCGCAACGACATCGAATTTGCCCGCAATACCTTCCGTGTGCGGGGCGATGTGGTGGAAGTATTCACCTCGTATTCAAAGGAAACCGTGATTCGCATTGAGTTTTTCGGGGACGAGATCGACCGTATTTCCGAGATTAATTACGTCACCGGCGAGCTGAAGGCAGTGCTGAATCACATCGCCATTTATCCCGCTTCACACTACATTGTCCCCGAGGAAAAAATGGGCAGGGCAATGGACGAGATCAAGGATGAACTGCGGGAACGGATTCAATACTTCAAACAGAACGACAAGCTGATAGAGGCGCAGCGCATTGAGCAGCGCGTCAGTTATGATATGGAAATGCTCATGGAGTGCGGCTTCTGCCCGGGCATAGAGAATTATTCACGCGTGCTTTCGGGCAGAGCACCCGGAACGCCGCCATTTACGCTCATCAATTACTTCCCGGAGGATTTCCTGCTCTTCGTGGACGAATCCCACGTCAGCCTGCCGCAGGTTCGTGCGATGTACGCCGGCGACCACGCGCGCAAGAAGAACCTTATTGACTATGGTTTCCGCCTGCCTTCGGCATATGACAACCGTCCGTTGCAATTTGAGGAATTCTATTCTCTCATCCATCAGGCAGTCTACATCAGCGCGACCCCCGGTCCTTTCGAGAAGGAACACAGCGAACAGATCGTCGAGCAGGTCATCCGGCCCACAGGTCTTGTCGACCCTGAGATTTCAGTGCGTCCGACCGAGGGACAGATTGACGACCTTATTTCTGAGATTAATACCCGGGCTGAAAAGGGATTCCGCACGCTGGTCACGACACTCACCAAAAAAATGGCGGAAGATCTGACCGATTACATGGAATCGCTCGGCATGAGAGTGCGATACCTTCATCACGACATCGACACGGTGGAACGCATGGAAATCATACGCGACCTGCGGCTTGGAGAATTCGACACGCTGGTGGGAATCAATCTGCTGCGTGAGGGTCTGGATATTCCCGAAGTGTCGCTGGTCGCGATACTCGACGCGGACAAGGAGGGCTTTTTGCGCAGCGAGACTTCCTTGATTCAGACCATAGGCAGAGCCGCGCGAAACGCCGAGGGTCAGGTGATCATGTACGCCGACAGCGTAACGCCTTCCATGGAAAGGGCCATTACCGAGACCCAGCGCCGACGCGATATCCAGATGAAGTACAATGAGGAGCACGGCATCACTCCCAAGACCATCATCAAGAAGGTATCCGACGTGATAGAAATCACCCAGCACGACGAGAACGGCAGCGCCAAAAAGGGCGGCAAGAAGCTGACAAAATCGGAGCGCGAACACCTTATCAACGAGCTGACCAAGCAGATGAAGCAGGCGGCAAAGCTGCTGGACTTCGAGCAGGCGGCATACCTTCGCGACCGAATCAAGGAATTGAGCGCTCACTAGTTCGCTAACTGAAGACTGAAAACTGAAGACTTAAGAATGAACAATAAAGGAAGGGCTGCCGCCCTTGAAATAAAAAATACACTATGATGAATACAACAATCATTCCACCCTACATCAAATCCATCTGTCTCAGAGAAAAGCCGCCGGGAGGCTCATATCTGGCAGCGCTTCCGGTGGTGAAAAATCTCTGGAAGATGAAGGAATTGCGCTTCACATCGAACGTCACCTTTCTGGTGGGCGAAAACGGCACAGGCAAATCTACCCTTCTGGAAGCGATGGCTGTGTCGATGGGCTTCAATGCGGAAGGCGGCACGCGGAATTTCCGGTTTTCCACCGCCGACACACATTCCGCGCTGAATGAATACATCACGGTTGTCAAGGGTGTGCGCCCGAGGGACGGTTTTTTTCTGAGAGCCGAGAGTTTTTACAATGTCGCGTC
>ONYN01000091.1 GCA_900322085.1 uncultured Eubacteriales bacterium
GGCATATCACAGTTTTCCGCGCTTCCCACAAATCGCAGCAAATCCTTGACATAGAGTACGCCCTGAATATTATCAAGATCATCCTTATAAACCGGAATTCTGGAAAAGCCGTTCTGCAAGGCAAAGTCGACAGCCTGTCTGACAGTAGACGTGTATTCAAGCGCCTCTACATCCGTGCGATGCGTCATCGCCTCGCTTGCCGTCGTGTCGCCAAACTCAAAAATATTGGCGATCATATCCGCTTCGGATTCTTCAATCACACCCTTCTCCCCGCTTGCGTCAACCATCATCAGTATTTCATCCTCAGTGGCAAGCTTTTCATCAGCGTGCGCGGGAACACCAAACAGCTTGACAATAAAATTACTGATGGAGAGCACGACAATCGTATACGGATAAAAAATCGCAATCAACGACCTCATCACTCCCGCTGCGGAGTAAGCAATCGTTTCACATCTGTGAATGCCTATCTTGCGCGGAATGATTCTTCCATTGATAATCACAAAGCTCAGGACAAGGACGGACGTACAAATTAAGGCACCCCACGTAACATACGAACCCTTCGGAATGTTCCACATTTCAAATAAGCTCTTCATTCGCGGATAAAGCACATCAAAGGAAAGCAGTGAAATGCAGAACAAACAGAGACTTCTGAGCGTGTAAGAGGTCGCCAAAAAGACGGGCTTTTGTCCGGAACGCAGCTTTGCGAGAATGGAAGCCGCTTTAATGCCATCCTCTTCCAGCTGCTTAATGCGGCTGATATTGGACGTCGTGATGGCCGCCTTGCTCAGATTCAGAAAGAAATCAGTGAGGGTAAAAGATATAATCAAAAAAATACATAGATATAAATTCATGAGGCCTTTCCTCCGGATTCATATCCGCTTCTGACGGCAACAGAGTTTCGCGGGCTACTGTCTGCGTCGTTCATAAATAGTTTTCTCCCTTCAATCATAGAAAGATTAATAAGCACTTTTTTGTTTCAATGCAATTAAATGCCATAATATAAATATTTTTATTTATTGAATATAATTATTTATATATAAGATATTGAAAAATCAGCTATTGGTATTTCCACCCAGCCGATTGGCAAGATCGGCAAGATCATCATTTGAAAAGAAGTCTATTTCCAAGGTTCCCTTTTCAAAGGTTCCAGCAACCTTCACTTTACGTCCCAAAGCCATAGAAAGCGCAATTTCTACCTCATCAAAATAGTTGTCACGCTCTGACTGTGGCTTTTTTGCAGCCGGTGCCTCTCCCTTTTCTTTTTTGACCTGCTTTTCAACATCTCTGACAGTCAGTTTTCTCTTGACAGCCTGACATGCAATTCTGACCATTGTCTCCTCATCTTTTAAGCCCAGAAGAGGACGTACATGGCCGACGGTAAGGTCTCCTGCCGTCAACATGCCGAGTACAGAATCCGGCAGCTCCAGCAAACGAACAGCATTGGCGACGCTTGGACGCGATTTTCCGACCCTTCCGGCTACCTGTTCCTGCGTCATGCCATATTCGTTCATCAGATGCCTGTAGCCCTCTGCTTCTTCGACAGGATTCAGATCTTCACGCTGTAGATTTTCAATCAAAGCGATTTCATCGACTTCTTTATCGCTCAACTCGCGGATGACAACCGGAACCTCTGTCAGACCGGCACTTTGCGCGGCTCGCCAGCGTCTCTCGCCGGCTACAATCTGATAACCGCCTCCGACAATCGGACGCACAATCAAAGGCTGTATGACACCTACGGCAGCAATGGAATCAGCTAACTCTGCAAGTGCCGCAGGATCAAACTCCTTTCTCGGCTGATCTCGATTCGGTTCAAGCTCCGATATGCGAAGTGTCCGTGTAGTTTCGTTTTCTTCAATATTATTATCATTAAATAATGAATCTAATCCCTTGCCAAGTCCGCCTCTCTTGACTGCCATTATGTATTTCCTCCGTTCTCATTCACTATCCATCCGGTGTCATGCTCTTTTGTTTTTCTTTATAATTTCCTTTGCCAGTTTATCGTAAGCATCCGCGCCCTTTGATTTCTTGTCGAAATAGTTGATAGGCTGTCCGTAGCTTGGTGCTTCCGATAATCTGACAGTGCGCGGAATTACTGTTTTAAAAACCTGCTTTGGAAAGTACTTTTTAACCTGTTCTGCAACCTCCTGCGTGAGATTGAGTCTGCCATCATACATGGTAAACAGCAC
>ONYN01000075.1 GCA_900322085.1 uncultured Eubacteriales bacterium
AACATAATCAAAATAACAACCGATTTTTCATAATTTTTTATAATAATGTCAAAACTGTAAAATAATACATGAAAAATTCGTCATATTGCCTTGCAAATAACAAATCCGTCGCCAACAGAAACAACAATTGCGTCTATTATTCTGCCGCATAAGTCGTTGCCGCATATGTGCGCGGGCGTATAATTTTCAGTGTATCCGTCAAAAACACCCGGTTCCACTTCACGTTCAGCCAATATCTTTACTTTTTTGCCGACCTGTGAACGCAGGAATTGTGCTGCTGAATCAGCGGTAGCTTTTATCATTGCCTCGCTGCGGAGACTTTTGATATGCTCGTCCACCTGATCAGGAAAAGTGTCTGCGCGTGTTCCTTTGCGTCTGGAATAGGCGAATACGTGAGCGCGCGCAAATCCGATTTCCCGTGCAAAGGAAAGGGACCGATCGAATTCCTCCTGTGTTTCACCCGCGAATCCCACCATTATGTCGGTCGTTATCGAGGGATTATCGAATGTTGCGCGGATTTTGTCGCATACATGACGGAACTGCGACGTGTCGTAATGGCGGTTCATGCGTTTTAAGGTCTCGTCGCAGCCACTTTGAATGGCGAGATGAAACTGAGGGCAAAATTTCGGCTCTTTGGCAAGACCGTCTATGAGCTCATCAGGCGTAAGATCAGGTTCAAGCGAACCCAGACGCACTCTTTCAATGCCCTCGGCGGAAGCTGCCGTACGCACCGCTTGAAGCAAATCCGTGCCAATGTCGCTGCCGTATGCTGAAAGATTGATTCCCACAAGCACAACTTCGCGGTATTTTTTCCCTATGCGCTGTGATTCCGCCAGAATATCCTCTATTGACCTGCTGCGCACACGTCCTCGGGCGTAAGGAATAATGCAATACGTGCAGAATCGGTTGCAGCCGTCCTCAATTTTGATATAAGCCCTTGTGCGCTCGTTCATGCCGCTTATGGAGGATTCGCTTCCGTACTGACTGCCGTGCGGCTTGATGTCGATAATCCGCTGATGTGTGTGCATGAATTGATCTATGCAGTCCAGCAGTCCGCTGCGGTTAGAATTGCCTATTATGATATCAGCTTCCTCAATCGCCTCACATTCCTCCGGGAAGGCCTGCGGCATACAGCCTGTAAGTATGATAACTGCCCCGGGATTTTCGCGTCTTGCCCTGCGTACGGTCTGGCGGACCTTTTTGTCTCCTGTAGCGGTAACTGTGCAGCTGTTGACAATGAATACATCGGCCTGTTGACCGTCAGCGGCTTGCTCAAACCCGTTGGAACAGAGCATGTCCATCATAGCCTGCGACTCATACTGATTGACTTTGCAGCCAAGTGTTGCTATTCCTGCTTTCAATTTTTATGAATACCTCATTTCATGTTTCAGTCGTACAATTCATCAAGTAAAGCGTAAAGTCCGTCGATTTTCTCCTGCATTTCGGCAGACTGCTTTGTCAGTTCCATGATCTTTCCGTAATCAGAGCTGATTTCGGGAAGGGACATTTGCTCGTTAAGCGCAGTCAGTTCAGCTTCCATCCGCTCGATGTCGCGCTCCGCGTTTTCAATTTGCTTCAGCCTTTTGCGTTCCGCAGCGGCAGCTTCCTTGCGCTGCTTGTAATCGTTGACTCGTCTTTCCTTTTCCTCATTGATTGGAGTTGGGGAGGAATCACTGCCCGTCTGAGAATGAGCGGCGCGATAGGCGGTGAAATCGTCGTAATTGCCGATATATTCTGTAACTGTGCCGTTCTCCATATAATAAATACGATCGGCAAGGCGATTGATAAAATATCTGTCGTGAGACACCATGAATATCGTTCCCTCGTAGCAGGTGAGAGCCATTTCCAGCGCCTCGCGTGAGATGATGTCAAGATGATTGGTCGGTTCATCGAGCAGCAGCAGATTACAGCGTGAGAGCATCAATTTGAGAATGGACACTCTTGCGCGTTCTCCGCCGCTGAGGTCACCAATGCTCTTGAATACATCGTCACCCTTAAAAAGGAAAGCCGCAAGAGAGGAACGCACCTCGGTTTCGGTCATGCGAGGATATTCGTCCCAAACTTCATAGAGCACATTTTTGCTGTTGTGCAGAGATTCCTGTGTCTGGTCGTAGTAGCCTATGTCAACATTTGAGCCGAGTGAAATATAGCCTTTTGTGCCGCCAAGACGCGAGCAGAGCATTTTGAAAAGGGTGGTCTTTCCGCAACCGTTCGGACCGAGAAGGAAAATACGTTCCCCTTTTTTGATGTCTATGTTGACGTCGTGGAATATTTCTTTTGCTCCGTACGCAAAAGAAAGGTCGGTGCCTTTCAACACGTCGTTGCCGCTTTCGTTTTTCACCGGGAAATGAAAACTGAAATCCTCAGGAAGTCTGTCAACTGCGACAAGCGTTTTTTTGAGACGTTCTATTTGTTTAAGCTTGCTTTCGGCCGTGCGTATATTCTTTTCGCGGTTCCAGCGGCGCTGCTGCTCCACAATGCCCTCGATGCGCTTTATCTCGCGCTGGGTGTTCTCAAAGTGGCGAATAGCTATCTCACGGTTTTCCGCTTTTTTGTCTATGTAATAGCTGTAATTGCCACCGTATATGGTGAGACGATGATTTTCAAGCTCAAAGGTTCTGTTGGTAACGCGGTCGAGAAAATATCTGTCGTGGGAAATAACGATATATGCTCCCCTGAATGTGCGGAGAAAATCTTCCAGCCATTCCACAGAGGCAATATCCAGATGGTTGGTCGGTTCGTCGAGCAGCAGCAGATTTGCGCCTGAGAGAAGCATTTTGCAGAGCTGTACCTTTGAACGCTGTCCTCCGCTGAGGGTATAAACTCCCTGTGAAAGCTGCTGCTGGGTAAATCCAAGACCGATTAAAGCGGATCGTGCGCGGCTTTGATAGGTGAGACCGCCGCGGTCGTTGTATTCCTCTGTGAGTCTGTGCTGTTCCTCAATCAGAGCGTCAATGTCGCCTTCATTTTTTGACAGCAACGCGCTGATTTCACTGAGCCTTCGGTCAATTTCTTTCAGATCGTCAAAAACAGTGAGAAGCTCTTCCAGCACCGTGCGGCTGCTGCTTATTGCGAACTGTTCCACATATCCCACGCGGGTAAGCTTGCTTTTCCCACATGTGCCGCAGTCCGGGACGTACTCACCGGTAAGTACCTTGAACATGCTGGTCTTGCCGCTGCCGTTGACGCCAACAAGTCCGACATGGTCCCGTTCGTCTATCAAAAAGCTTACATCTCCGAATATATTTTGTGCGCCGAAGGATAGCTCCAGCCCGGCAACGTTCATCAGCGTCATTTCCCATACCTTCTTACCAAAATTATCTGTTGTCCATTATAGCAAATATTACTGTTATAATCAAGTTGATTTTTCAGTCTTTTTCAATACCGTGACAGGAATATCAATCATGTGTTGGGATGGAAACAATGAAAAAAACGAAATGTGATGAAATTATCATGGAAGCCTTTTTCGATATATAAATTTGTTTAAGGTTTTTATTTAATTAGACTTAAAATCGCTATTTTTTTTCATAAACCTATTGACTTATCCCGAGAAAAATGTTAGAATTAAAACAAATAAAAGCTCACATTTACAAATTTTTTCTGAAACAGAAAATTATCAATTTGTTAATATGGATATTTGGATTTTATTTCACCAATGAGGAAGGATGGGTTTTATGTATTACAAGGACGGCTGCGGAGTGTTGAATGTTGTTGGACCTAAGCTTAAAAGCCTGAGAAACGGCAAGAATATTTCTCAGACAGAGTTCAGCAGATTGTGCAAGGAAAAGGGCGTAAAGCGTTCGGTTGCTACTATCAGCAAGATAGAAAATCAGCTTCGTTCGGTTTATGATTACGAGGTTCAGATTTTTGCAGACGTGCTTGGAATACCGATCGATGAGCTTTATTCCAATGAACAGGTTGAAATAGGTGACGACGTTCAGGATGCGTGCTGATGCTGCTACCGGCTTGTAAATAACGTCTTTTGTTGTTGAGGATAAATGAAACCTCGGGAGTCATTGTACGATGCCCGAGGTTTTTGTTATCCATAATGAATGATGCGATTGTCTGAGGTGATGAAAACAGCTTTTATATCGTTAAACCGATCAAGAATGGGAATCGAATTCTCGTAACCGAGCAACATGCATATGGTGGAAAGAGCATCGCATTGCTCCGAGTTTTTTGATATTACCGTGACGGAATAAAGCCCTGTATCACACGGCATACCGTCAGATGACCGAAGGATATGATGATAAATCTTTCCTTCCAGCTCAAAATATCTCTGATAAATGCCGGATGTGACAACAGAAGCGTTCTTCACTTCCGCAACATCGGCCTCTTGGCTGCCAAACGGCTGTCTGATACCGACCCGCCAACTGCCGCCATCCGGTTTGCTGCCGATAGCGTACACATTGCCTCCCAAGTCAATAATGGCCGATACAACGTGATTGCTTCTGAGATAATCAGCGATTCGGTCTGCGATAAAGCCCTTGGCAATTGCTCCGAGATCAATGCCGACGCCATCCGGAACGGTGATGTCTGCACCGTTTACCTTGATTTTTCTGTAATCGACCATTTTTACAGCTTTTGAGAGTTTGTCTTCATTGGGCAGGGTAGGGCTGTCTCCACTGAAATCCCAAAGTGCTTTTACAGGGTAAATGGTTATATCAAATTCTCCTCCGCTCAGACTGCAATAATGAACTGCACGGCCGATCAGTTCCGCTGTTTCCTCAGAGACCGTCACCGTCTTTCCGTGGCTGTGATTCATTCTGTAAATGTCGCTGTCGCTTGCGGTTGTGCTGAGCAATTTGTCATATCTGCCACAAAGGTCAAATGCCCCGTCCATGATGGCATTTTCATCGTCGCTCCATTCGTACAGGGTGATAGTGCATACTGTATCAAGCAAAAATTTTGTTTCGGATACAGGAGGGCGTTCCGAGCGGGAGAAAGCAGCAGTGCATACCGCAACCGTAAGAATGATTCCGACAGCCGCGCAGAGGATATTTTTTTTGTTTTTGAAAAAAGTCAAAATAATCGCCTCACTCGTTGCATTTCAGAGTAACATGGTTTAAAATATATATGTGTCATTGATTTTAGGGGGAATGTCTTATCGCTGGCAGGTCAAAAAAAACAGCCGCAGCCGCACTTCTGGCGGCGCTTGCCATCTTGCTTGGATATGT
>ONYN01000168.1 GCA_900322085.1 uncultured Eubacteriales bacterium
CCAATGACCGCCGGAGTCAGCACCTCCGGCGGTCATTTTTGATAGACTGGCAATGTTAACGAAAAGACAATTGATTATTGCGGAGATATGTGATATAATCATTATTAAATGGTATGTCTTGGAGTTACAATGTTGTAATTTATTGAAAAACGACAATTTTTTATTGACAAAGGCATAGTTATGTATTATAATTAAGAAAAACGGAGGCAAATAAAAATTATGAGTATATTTTTTGATGCGGCGGTATGCAGATTTATCGAAAATATGACCGGCTTTGAGGCGTTTTCAAGCGATAACAGCGGCAATCAGGAGACGGTGATTCTCTCCAACGGTCAGGCAAATGCCAAAATAGTGTATTCACCCGATTCCAAGAGATTTTTCCTCTTCAAAGGTGACGCGGGCTGCTCGGACGACGATTATTCACAGCTTCAGAGCTATTACTTTGAGCCGACCGGCGATAATGCTTCGGATATCCGTGAGGCCTGCTCGGTGGCAAACGAATTTGCCGAGACATTCGGCGGACCTGCGCCTTTGAACATTGTCCCCGATTCATCGAGGAAGCTCAGTAAGAAGGAACGCGACAGCGACGATACCTCCGCGGTTTATTTTGTCAACCGCATCCCCGGAGTGCTGCCGGAGTGCCGCGAACCGCTGCTTATGCACAAGGAATATTTCGACATGCTGCTGCCAAATAAATTCTGTGACGAGGTAGTCAATTCGGCGGTAGCCCGTCTGCTCAGCGACAAGTCCAGAAAATCACAGGCGGAGGCGTTTTTTGCGTTTCTCAATAAAATGTACGATTCCGGAGATCTGGACGTAAAGAGCATTATCACTATGACCATTCTAAACAGCATCACGGGGGAAGAGCGCATGGAATATGTTGAAAGCCTGCTCTCCGATACGCTGAAAAAGTCGTGGAAATCCGCCAGGAAATTCATCGGCAAGGAAGTCAAACCGGAAAAGGAAAGCAAGTATAAGCAAATGTCCGAACAATACCGCTCTCAGCTCATGCAGAACATTCAGAATCAGTAATCGGCGGGATGTTTTTCGCAAGGCAATCAGAAAAAAATAACAAAAAGGAGAGATCGTTATGAACAACCCAAATGTTGGCGGAAAGAACTACCCACTCAATTACAATCCGCAGCAGCCTGTCAACCCGCAGCAACAGGTATATCGTCAGCCTCAGCCGGTCAGGCCAGTACAGACGGTGCCTCAACCGGTTCGTCCGGTGTATCAGCCGCCACAGCAGCCGTACCAGCCGCCTGTGCAAAAGCAGCCCGCAGCGCCTCAGACGCCGTCTTATACGGCAGCGGCAAGGCAGGCAATGGGTTCGATGAATAAGGCTCTCTTTGTGCTGCTGTCAGTGATTTTCGGGTGGATATGCGGACGTTCGCTGCTTTCCGGATACGCCGGAGTTGGAATGACCGTTATGGGTCTGACGTTTTACCTCTTTTATCTTCCCTTTATACTCTTTCACCAAAAGAAGAAATTCTCGCTTTTGAGCTGGCTTTTGTTTATTCCGCAGATCATCCTATTTGCCTCGTTTACATTTTTCTCGGATTTCCGCATTGTATTGATCGGATTGCTTGTGTCTTTTCTGATTGCGGCTGTGCAGACAACCCTTATGGCCAACTGCACCACAGGAAAGCCCTTTACTTTTGAGATGCTTTGCGACACTTGCATCGCTTACCTTGCGCTTCCGTTTATGAATATCGGAACAACCCTGATCGGTATTTTCAGGAGCAAGGATAAATCCCAGAAGAAAAACAGGAACGCCCTTAAAATTGTCATCGGAGCGGCAATATCCATTCCTGTTGTGCTGCTATTGATTATGATGTTTGCGTTTGCGGACGAGATGTTTGCAAGATGGGTCAACAAGGTATTAATTGTGCTGAATCTCAATCTATTCAGAATCCTTGAGGATATTTTGCTCACAGCGATTGTAATGCTCTATGTGATGCCCCTGGTGGTTTCGTTGCGCAGTGGTTACCATAAGCAGTACGATCACAAGAGATCTTTAAGGGCTTTTGACCCGATCATTACCGCAACTGTGCTTTTCGCGTCAAGTGTGATTTATCTGGTGTTTGTCGCGGTGCAGTTTACCTATCTTTTCGCGGGACTGGGCAGCCTTCCGGATGGACTTACTCTTGCGGAATACAGTCGCAGAGGATTTTTTGAACTGGTGTTTGTCATCGTCATCACAACGATTGTCGTGGCGACCGTCTGCATGCTCACCAAGAACAACAAGCATGACAGACTTCCGGTCTATGTCAAAATTGCCCTGCTCATCATTACCGCCAGCAATGCCGTTATGATCGTTTCGGCTGCACGCCGTCTGCTTATCTATATCAGCGAATACAATCTGACCGTTTCACGCTTCAACGCCGCTGTGCTGATTGCTCTGATGGCAGTGGTAGTGATAGTTGTGGCGCTCAGGATCATCTTTGA
>ONYN01000090.1 GCA_900322085.1 uncultured Eubacteriales bacterium
GTGGTAAGATTGATGGTGGGAGGGAGCAGCCTGCGCAGCGTCTGCGGAACAATGATATACGCGAAGGTCTGCCATTTTGTCATGCCGAGTGCCTGTGCGCTGTCGTACTGATGGCGGGGAATGCTTTGCAGTGCGCCGCGAACGAGGTCGCCCATTTCGGCGGTTCCCCAGAGTGTGAATACAAGCACCGCGCTGAAATCCGCCGGCCAGTTCCAGCCGAATGCCCTTGTCACCCCGAAATAGGCGATGAAGAGCAGAACCAGCTGCGGCATTATGCGGATGAATTCCAGATAGACGCGGCTGACGGCTTTGGCAATAGGATTTTGCAGCGTCATAAACAAGCCGAACAGGATTCCCAGCGGCACCGATAGCAGCACAGCCAGAAGGCTGATGTGTACCGTAACCCACAGCCCTTCGAGCAGCCGGGCGAAATTTCTGCCCAGAAAGAGTACTTCAATTCCCGAAGCCTGCATAGCGCAGCCTCCTTTCGAGCAGAGTCGCGGCAACCGAGACCGGCAGCAGAATGACCAGATAGGCGATGACAAGCATGATAAGAGCTTCATCGGTACGGTAGTAAAGACCTATCAGGTCTTTGGCGACGTACATCAGGTCGGCAAGTGCAATGCCGCTTACCACAGAGGTTTCCTTGATGAGAAAGATGACATTGGCGCAGATTCCCGGTACCGAAATCGCCATAGCCTGAGGAAAGATAATTTCCTTCATTGTGAGCCATTTGTTCAGACCGAGGCTGGCAGCTGATTCCGCCTGTATTTTGTCGATTGATTCCAGGCCGCTGCGCAGCGTTTCGGTCATGTAGCTTCCGCCGAGAAAGGCTATTCCAATGATAGCGCACGCCTCGCCGCTCAACACGATGCCCGCGTTGGGCAGTCCGAAGTAGAGGAAGAAGAGCTGTACCAGCAGCGGCGTGTTTCTGCTCAGTTCGATATAAACCGAGATGATTCTTCGCAGCACCGGTACCTTGTAATACAGTGCCGCCGAGCAAAGCACGCCCACAATGAATGACAGCAGTATTCCCCAGAACGCGATGAACACTGTCAGCGTGGCAGCCTCCACATAGAGCGGTGCGTATTTGATTATGAAATTCCAGTCGAGATTTTTCATGC
This sequence comes from uncultured Eubacteriales bacterium, assembly GCA_900322085.1. Lineage (GTDB taxonomy): Bacteria > Bacillota > Clostridia > Oscillospirales > Acutalibacteraceae > RUG762. The sequence goes on from ONYN01000090.1 coordinate 1,125, forward strand.
AGGCACCGCCTTTAAAAAATTTATTTGAGTCTTTTGTCCGAATGAACCGCCAGTTTCGTTCCGACCGTCTGGAAAAGCTGTACCAGCACGATCAGCAGAATGACAGCGGCCATCATGATTAAATCCTTGTAGCGATAATAGCCGTAATTAATGGCGATCTTACCGAGTCCGCCTCCGCCGAGAATGCCGCTCATGGCGGAATATCCCAGTACGGTGGTGATGGCGATGGTCGCGTTGGAGAGCAGCGACGGCACGCTTTCGGGAATCATCACCTTTGCGATAATTTGCAGTGGAGATGCCCCCATGCTTTGTGCCATTTCAATGAGATTGGGATTGACCTCACGCAGACTGCTCTCGGTCAGGCGCGCGACGAACGGAAATGCCGCGATCACCAGCGGAACAACGGTGGCCTCGGTCCCCACTACAGTGCCAACAATGGCTCTTGTCAGCGGGAATACCATTATCATCAGAATGAGGAACGGCACCGAACGCAGCAGATTGATGATCACATTAATCGTGTGCATAAGCCACGCGGGAAGCGGAAGAATTCCGTTTTTCTCTCCCGTAACCAGCAGCACTCCCAGCGGCAGTCCTATAATGATGGCAAACAGGGTGGAAAGCAGGGTGACATAAACCGTCTCCCAGATGGCTGTCGGAAATTGACTCTGGATGATCAGCCATGCTTCATCCACTTTGTCAGGTGCGAATAATTCATTCCATCCTCCCGTCAATGCCGGTCACCTCCTCCGCTGTAATGCCTTTTGTCTCCGATAAATACCCGATGGCAGCGGTTACAATATTGTCGCTGTCGGGCAGTCCGAGAATCATCTGCCCGTAGGCCTTGCTTCCGATGCTCTTGGTGGAGGCGTAAACGATGCTCGCCTCAATGCCTCTTTTGACCGCCATGCGGGTGATAATGGGGGTGTTGGCGGCTTGGGCGCCGTTGAACACCACGCGCAGCAGCCTTCCGCCGCCGCTGGGTACCGCAGGCATGTCGGATTCGGGATAAACCAGGCGTTTGGCAGCCTCGGAATGAGGACGGGAGAAAACTTCCGCAACCTCACCCTGTTCGGCCACCTCGCCGCCGTCCAGAATCGCCACATGACGGCAGATTTTTTCCACCACCTTCATCTGATGGGTTATCACGATGACCGTAATGCCGGTTTTTTCATTGATTTCCTTTATCAGCTCCAGAATGGAATTGGTGGTGTTGGGATCAAGTGCGCTTGTGGCTTCATCACAGAGCAGCACTTTGGGATCGGTGGCAAGCGCGCGGGCAATTGCCACACGCTGCTGCTGTCCGCCCGAAAGCTGGGACGGATAGGCGTTAGCCTTGTCGCTCAGACCTACCGTTTCCAGCAATTGCAGCGCTCTCTTCTGCGCATCCGCACGGCTGACTCCCGCCAGCTCCAGCGGAAAGCAGACATTTTTCAGACATGTTCGCTGCATGAGCAGGTGGAACCCCTGGAATATCATTGTGACTTTGCGGCGGATATTTCGCAGCTGTTTCTTTTTCAGGCTGCCCAGATCCACTCCGTCTATCGTGACATGGCCCTCATCGGGGCGTTCCAGCAGATTTATGCACCTTACAAGGGTACTTTTGCCCGCGCCGCTCATTCCGATGATGCCGAAGATGTCTCCGTCGGCAATGTCGAGCGACACATTTTTCAGAGCTTCCACGCTGCCGTCCGCCGTATGAAAGGTCTTGGATAAATTGTCAATTTTTATCATAATTGTCGTCTCCTTCCGTACGCTGCGGCTTTTTTGTTTCTGTTTTTTTATATCGTTTATCCAGCGGGTGTAAGAGCCTGTGCAGAGGTTTTAATCACTTTCAAGCCTTCTGCCTCCGCCTTCCCCAAGTCTTTTATTGAAGCAGGTCGAGTGAAGACTGTCTGCCGCCGTAAAGACCGATGGGCTCCACATGAATGGAAGATACGACTACAAGATGTGTGCCGTTTTCCTCGTTGAAGTTGTTGAGGTAGGGGGTATGCTGGAAGTAATTCGCGTCGACTTCGCCGCTATCAACCACATTGTTGGGCTGGACGTAATCGGTGAATTCCAGAATTTCGAGTGTGATTTCCTTTTCCGCGAGAATATCCTTGACAACAGCGAGGATTTCCGCGTGAGGTACGGGAGTGGCGGCGACTGTGATCTTCTGCCCCTTGAGCGAATCGTAATCCACGGTATCGTCAAAGCCGTTGGTCGGATTTTCAACGGTTGGAACAACCTCATTCTTGTACTTTCCGTTGATGAAGTCCACCACCTGCTGACTTTCCAGCGCCGCTGCGAGAGCCTTTATTTTGTCTGTCTGTTCATTGCCCTGCTTTACGACAAGCACGTTGACATAGGGGGACTGTGCGCCTTCCAAAGCGAGAGCGTCATTGGCGGGGCTGAGATTGGCTTCAAGTGCGTAATTGGTGTTGATTACCGCGTAATCGACGTCGGGAAGAACATTGGGAACCTGTGCCGCTTCCACTTCTTTGAATTCAATGTTTTTGGGATTCTCCTCGATGTCAAGCACTGTGGCGGTAATGCCTGCGCTGTCCTTCACCTTGATATAGCCAAGCTCCTCGAGCAGAAGCAGTGCTCTGCCGCCGTTGGTGGCGTCGTTGGGAATGGCTATTGTAATGGACTGGGACTTTTCGTCAGTGCCGTCGGATGATGCGGAAGTGTTGCTTCCACAGGCAGTCAGGGAGAGTGCCGAACCAAATGTGAGTGCCGCTGTCAATGCAAGTGCAAGAATTCTTTTTTTCATAGTGTATGATCTCCTTTGAACTTTGTTAAAATATTGTTGTGCGATGGTTTTGCAATGTCAGTTGAATGGGGGATTTATCAGCGACAACAACACATTCGTCCAAATCGGAAATTGGCTCGTAAAAGTTGCTCAAAGTAATGCCTCATAAGCATCATCGCCTTTCGTGTTTTGTGCCACTATCATAAACCCTAAATCCTATTTTGTCAATAGGAAAAGTAGGGCTTATTGCAACTTCCGCTTTTTGAATAATCAGTTGCGAATTTGTGAACAGAAAATAGACAAATTAACGGGCTCTGAAGCTGCATCTGCTATCGCCGGTTTCTTTTTATATCCCTTTTTATATAAAACCTATTGACAAAGTAGGTAAAAGGGTTTATAATCATATCAAATTGAAGGAGGTATTCATTATTATGAAAATATACGCGGACAACGCCGCAACCACCAAGATGAGCCGCACAGCGATTGAGGCAATGCTGCCTTATTTGGATGAAATATACGGCAATCCTTCCAGCCTTTACTCCGACGGACAAAGGGCGAAGGAAGCCATTGAAGCCGCAAGGGAGGAAATCGCTAAGGTCATTAATGCCGACCCGCGTGAGATCATCTTCACTTCCGGCGGCAGTGAGGCCGATAATCAGGCAATTTTGTCTGCGGCAGCCATTGGCAGGAAGTCCGGCAAGCTTCATATCATATCCACGTCCATCGAACACCATGCGGTGCTTCACACGCTCAAAAAGCTGGAAAAGGAAGGGTTTCAGATTACCCTTCTTCCCGCGCACGAGAACGGTATTGTCCGCACACATGAGCTGGAAGCGGCCATTCGTGAGGACACCTGCCTTGTCACGGTAATGACGGCCAACAACGAAATCGGCACAATACAGCCCATCAGGGAGATCGGCGAGATATGCAGGAAGCATAAGATTCCCTTCCACACCGACGCTGTACAGGCGATGGGACATATTAAGGTTGATGTGGTCGGGGACAATATTGACATGCTCTCCGCCTCGGCTCACAAATTTCACGGTCCTAAAGGCGTGGGATTTCTTTACGTCAAGAAGGGCATACGTCCCTCCAGCCTGATTGAAGGCGGCGCGCAGGAGCGCGGAAGACGCGCCGGAACCGAGAATGTCGCCGGCATTGTGGCAATGGCTGCGGCATTGAAGGAATCTGTTGATCATATGGAGAGCAGCGCAGCCAAACTGACTTCCATACGCGACAGGCTTATCGAGGGCCTTTCGAAGATACCCCATTCGGCGCTCAACGGCGACCGTGAAAAGAGACTTCCCTCCAATGTGAGTTTCTGTTTTGAAGGGATCGAGGGCGAAGCGTTGCTGCTGCTGCTCGACGACAAAGGAATTGCCGCATCGTCGGGTTCGGCATGCACATCAGGCTCGCTTGACCCGAGCCATGTGCTGCTTGCGATCGGCAGGGTGCATGATGTGGCGCACGGTTCACTGCGTCTCACGCCGGGAGAGGACACCACAGACGAAGAAGTCGAATACATCATTCGTTCGGTCAAAGAAGTCGTGGATTATCTCAGAGGGTTCTCGCCGGTATGGAGAGATCTGAGCAGCGGCAAGATAAAGCATATTTTATAATCATTGACAGGAGGACAACAACATGGCATTATACAGCGAAAAAGTAATGGATCACTTCCGTCATCCGAGAAATGTGGGAGTGATCGAGGACGCCGACGGAGTGGGCGAGGTAGGCAACGCCAAGTGCGGAGACATCATGAAGATGTATCTCAAAATTGACGACGATACTATTACCGACGTAAAATTTGAAACATTCGGCTGCGGCAGTGCGATTGCTTCCAGCTCGATGGCAACCGAGCTTATCAAAGGCAAGCCGGTCAGCGAAGCGATGACTCTCACCAACAAGGCGGTCGCCGAAGCCCTCGACGGTCTGCCGGATTACAAAATGCACTGTTCTGTGCTGGCGGAAGAGGCCATTCAGAATGCGCTGGAGGATTATTATACAAAGAATCCCGACAA
>ONYN01000285.1 GCA_900322085.1 uncultured Eubacteriales bacterium
ATCAAAATAGATTTCCCTGCAAAAAAATACTGCCGTATCATTATCGTGTCAAATGCAGTATTATCCTTGATTTTCCACGCAGAAGTATAGTATAATATCTTTTATCATATGTAAATGATTCCCATATTACCCCAAAAGGAGCCACGTTTATGGAAAATGATCTCGCCATTCTCATATGCTGCTGCATCATTATTGTACTTCTGATCATTCTGCTGCTCAAAGCCTTCACAGGCAAATCCCAAAGCCGCGAAATATTTGAGCTGGAGAAACAGATGACCGCCATGAGGGAATCCCTGTCGGGCGACAACCGGCAGATCATCTATCAGCTGACAGCCCTGGGAGAATCAAACACAAAGAGTATTTCGTCGCTCACCCAATGGCTGCAAGGCTATCTTGACCGACAGCAAACCAAAACCAACGCCTCCATTGACAAGCTTCACTCGGAGATGGAGGCCTATCGCCGTGAAACCGACAGGCAGCTCAGGGAAATCAACGGGATTGTCACTGAAAAAATGCAGACCATCCTCGACAGAAAGCTCAACGAGGCCTTCGACACGGTTGTAAAAAACATGTCCGAACTTGGCAAGGGACTCAGCGACGCCCAGTCACGTCAGCAGAAGGCTTCCTCCGAGCAGCTTGAAGCTCTCAGACAGGAATTCGACAGGATCCGCACAGATATGCTGGCTCAGATGGAAAAAATCAGGACCGAAAACACCGCTGTCCTGGACAGGCTCAGAACAGACAATCAGGCCAGTCTGGACAAAATCAATCAGACCGTCAATGAAAAGCTGCAAAAAACGCTCAACGACCGCATTACGCAGTCATTTGAGCTGGTGAACAAGCGTCTGTCCGAGGTTTACGAGGGACTGGGCGAAATGAAAAAGGTGGCCTCTGGTGTCTCCGACCTCAAGAATGTACTTTCCAACGTCAAAAACAGGGGAATCATGGGAGAAATACAACTCTCCGCCATACTGGCCGATATACTGGCTCCCGAGCAGTACGAAACGCAGTTCCGCATAAATCCCGCCACCGCCGAAATGGTGGATTTTGCCGTCAGGCTTCCCGGAGCTAACGACGGCGAATATGTCTATCTTCCCATTGATTCCAAATTCCCGGGGGATTCATACGCCAATCTCATCGCAGCCTACGATTCAGGCGACCCGGCAGAGCTGAAGCAGAAACGCATTACCCTCGAACAGGAGATAAAGCGCTGCGCCAGAAGCATACAGAGCAAATATATCATTCCGCCTCACTCGACCGACTTTGCCATCATGTTCCTCCCCTTCGAGGGACTTTACGCCGAGGTGGTCAACATGGGGCTGGTGGAGGTATTGCAAAGGGATTACCGCGTGAACATCACTGGGCCATCCACCATGGCAGCAATGCTCAACAGCCTGCAAATGGGCTTCCGCACGCTTGCCATTCAGAAAAAAAGCGGAGAGGTGTGGAAAATACTTGAAGCGGCAAAGAAGGAATTTGACACATTTGAGACCGTCCTCACTAAAACCCGCGACCGTCTGCGCCAGGCGGACGAGGAACTCGATAAGCTCATCGGCACCAGAACAAGAGCCATCAACCGCAAACTGAGATCCGTTTCGGCTCTCGAAGCGCCCGACAGCGACAACGACGACATATGACAAAATCGCCCCGACCAGCGTTATCCACCTGCTGATCGGGACGATTGTTATTTATCCTTATCTCAAAGCCTTGTCTTTATCAGACAATACCCTGAGCGAGCATGGCATTGGCGACCTTCAGGAAGCCTGCGATGTTTGCACCCGCAACCAGGTTGCCTTCCATGCCGTATTCCTTTGCGGCCTTTGCGGAATTGTGATAGATGTTCTTCATAATGTCGTGAAGCTTTGCGTCAACCTCTTCAAATGACCAACTGTATCTCATAGAGTTCTGGCTCATTTCGAGAGCGGATGTTGCAACACCGCCTGCGTTTGCAGCCTTTGCGGGGCCAAAGAGAACGCCGGCAGACTGGAATGCGTGTACGGCTTCGGGAGTGGAGGGCATATTTGCGCCTTCGCAGACAGCTTTTACGCCGTTGGCAATAAGGGCCTTTGCGCCGTCCTCGTCAAGCTCGTTCTGTGTTGCGCAGGGCAGAGCGATGTCACAGGGAATGGTCCAGATGCCTCTGCATCCTTCGGTGTAGGTAGCATTGGGATGATTCTCCACATATTCCTTGATTCTGCCGCGCTTGACAAGCTTGATCTCCTTGACGGCGTCGAGGTCGATGCCGTCGGGATCATGGATGTAACCGTTGGAATCGGAAAGAGCTACGACCTTTGCGCCCAAAGCAGTGGCCTTCTGGGTGGCGAAAATCGCAACGTTGCCCGAACCGGAGATAACCACTGTCTTGCCCTTGAAGGAATCGCTGTGGTCATTGAGCATTTCCTCGGTGTAATAGCAGAGACCGTAGCCTGTCGCCTCTGTACGTGCAAGGCTGCCGCCGTAGGTCAGGCCCTTACCGGTAAGAACGCCGCTGTATTCGTCGCGAAGTCTCTTGTACTGGCCGAAGAGATAACCGATTTCACGTCCGCCAACACCGATGTCACCAGCGGGAACGTCGGTATCGGGGCCGATGTGCTTGCTCAGCTCGGTCATGAAGCTC
>ONYN01000095.1 GCA_900322085.1 uncultured Eubacteriales bacterium
AAGATAAGGCTTTGCACCGCATTGGTATCCTGGTATTCATCCAGCATAATTTCATCGTACTGCTCGGCCAATGCAATGGCCGTTTCGGTCTTGCAGTACGCTTCCTGATAATTGACAAACGATGAAAAGGCACTGTCGTTGTGTAAATCTTTTTTCCTTTGCACAAGCAGATTGACAGCCATATGCTCCAAGTCAACAAAGTCCAGAATACGCCTGCGTGCCTTTGCTTCCGCCATTGCCGCGTAATACTCACGAAGAAGCTGCATCAACTTACGGACCATTCTTCCCGTAAAGCTTATTTCCTTAACAAATTCATTGTAATCCGAAACGACGCAGGCACGTATCTCATTCATCGTCTGCTCCGTTACGGAACGTGCCGCCTTTGCGATCTCTGCTTCATAAGGAAGCTTGGTTGTCCTCCCCAGCGGAGTGACTGACGCTGCCGAAGCACATTGATAAAGCTCATTCCAGTCACGTGAATCGGCTGCATGGAATATGCTGTCCAAAATCTCCCTGTCACGTTCAAAAGACGGCAGATATTTTTCGATCAGCTTCTCGCTTGACTCAGCCATTTCACGGGAAATAGCATTGCAGGCAAGTCCGTACTCAGAAGCTTTTTTGACATATTCAAAGACCGCGTCGGCCCAGACGGTGTCTGCAAGAATCTCGGAAGAATACGCATTTTCCAATAAATTCATCATATCCTCGGGAAACGGGAACGAGCTTATGTAAAAATCCAGATTTTTAAGCAATTCGGATAATTCATTGTCATTCTTATCCCCGATAAGCTGCTCCACCAGCTCGAAAAAATCGTCGTCTCCGTCGGCGTAATTGTGTTCAAGCACATCGTCAATACATTCTTCACGCAGTATTTTCAATTCCGAATCGTCCGCGATGCGAAAATCCGGAGCAATGTCCAGCTTATAAAAATGATCCCGCACCAATTGACTGCAAAACGAATCTATGGTGCATATTCTGGCTTTTTTTAAAAGAATCATCTGACGGCGCATGCGTGTATCCCACGGGTTTTCATTCAGCTTTCTCTGAAGCTCCGCCACAATACGCTCTTTCATCTCAGATGCGGCAGCTCTGGTAAATGTCACGATAAGCAATCTGTCGGCATCGCAGTATTTTTCCGGATCGTCTGTTGTCAGCCTTTCAATCACTCTCTGAACCAGTACCGCGGTCTTACCCGAACCGGCTGCCGCTGAAACAAGCAAAGAGCCTCCCTGCGCGTCAATAGCGCTGCGCTGCTGCTGTGTCCAGTTTCTTTCACCCATCGTTTTCCTCCTGCATAACCGCAAGCGTCTCAGACATGCTCTTCTTGCTGATATTGATTCCCGAGCATTTCCGCTCCTGGGAACACATTATCCTGTAATCACAATACTCGCATGCATCGTATGTTCCTTTTACCGGTAAAGCCTCAATATCTCCGCGGTGCAAAGCCTCTCCCATCTCCCTTAGCAGTGAGCGGATATATCGGCTAATGGCACCGAATTGTTCCGTATCCGCTACATAAGTCGCGCTTGAACGGAATGTTTCACCGCCTTTGACATTGGCATTTCGGTTTTTATCGACTTTTTTCTCCATTCCGATTTCCATTGCGTTGATCACATCGGAATCGTCAACGATCAATCCGTTGTTTTTAAGCATTTCCTTCCGCTCCTCCTCGACAGAGGTTTTCCCTCTTTCTCCGGAGATTTTTTTCATAGATGCGGGAGAATAGAGGACCCCTGCGGGAGAGTAATCCCTGCCGCTCAACTCCTTGTCACAAATAATGTCAAGATAAATAAGCATCTGCATATTCAGACCCGAAAGAATGTCGCTTAAAACAAATTCCTTTGAGCCGGTCTTGTAATCAACAACCCTTATATATTTCACACCGTCCTTTGTGTAAATATCTACACGGTCAATCTTACCTCCCACACTTATATGAGTACCGTCCGAAAGCGGAATTTGGAGCGGCTTGATCTCTTCACCGTCTATCTTCAGCTCAAATGACTGCGGTACGAAGAGACTTTTGGCAAATTCATCCCCAAGCTGCCTTATAAGCACTGCGAGAGATTGCGACAGACGCTTAAACAGGTAAATGAAACGCGCGGATTTCATATCCGTACCGCCCATAACTTCATTGAGATAGTTACTAAGATATTCACTAACCAGTCCGTTCAAATCTTCCTTTGATGCGAGAGCTCCGATATCGTAATCACGAAGCATATTTTCCAGAACATAATGCACCACGCTTCCGTATTCCAGCGGATCAAGCTCAGCCTTCCGGCGGGGAAACGCTTTCATGCCGTACTGACAGAAATATTTGAATTTGCAGCTGTAAAAACACTCGGCCTTTGAGGCGGAAATCCTGATATTTTGCCCAAAGAGTGAAACAGCGGTGTTTTTATTTTGTAAAGCATATTTGCTTTTCAGAGATTCAGCCCTGATGACAGCCTCTCTTACAACATTGATTTTATCCGCATATTCTTCGCGGTTTGCATAACATTGAATCAGTGCCTTTGAAAACTCGGAATCACTGCTCAGCGAAGCTGCTGCCAGCAGAAATCCGGCCTCTTCATTCTCTATCATTTCTAAAGTCACACTGTCGCTGCCATTCAATCTGGTACAATCCGGCAAAATTGAATTCAGTTCGGCCACAATTTCAGATGTGTAAAGCTGTTCTCCATTACATGTTTTGCTATAGGTAACATAGAGCAAATCCGAAGCACTCGTCATCGCCGAGTATGCAAGAAACTGTTCACTCAGGGCAGTTTCTTTTGATTCCCCGGCAAGAGGCAGCTTCATGGTTATCAGCTGCTTCCTCTCACTTTCGGTAAAAACCCCGGTCTGTTCAGGTATAATCGGAAAAACCCCTTCATTGGCTCCTACAATAAATACAGCCTTGATTCCGGAAGTACGGATTCTGTCGGCGGAACCGAAAACAACTTCGTCCATCCCCTGCGGAATTTCTCCCACATCACACAACCCAAGCATAAGAGTGAGCAGATCAGCAAATTCTCTGAATGATATTTTAGAATCGTCAAGGATACTGGCCAACTGGTCAAGTACATTCATCAGCAGGTTCCACACCTGCCCCTGTGCTTCAGCCTCCTGCGGAGGAAGCTTTGGTAGCATCTGCTCAATACATTCCGCACACCCTGCCGATTCAATCAGATGGTAGACAGCAGCAGCCATTTCTTTTCCTGACACATTTTCCCGTTTAACCGATGTCTCAAATGCGTCAAGCAATTCAACTATACACGCTCTTGTGGCGTTGATTTTCTCCAGAATCTCATCATCAGCGCCATCTTTATGATCGGTATATCCATAAGGGGACTGATTAAATACCTGTTTCCACTTGCTTCCGCTTACGCTCCATACAAAGCAATAATTTTCAAGCCGTGCGGCTTCGACAATGCTCACATCGCGTATCATTCCTGTCTTAATCCAGCGCATGATGTCCTCACTGCGCCATCGTCCGTTAATGATGTCCAATGCTGACATCACGAATCGCACAAGCGGCAGATCGGTAACGGGAGAGCGCCTGTCACAAAAACAGGGAATTCCCTGCAAGCTGAACGCACGAAGCAATTGATTGCGGTAATCCGAATCGTTTCGGCAAATAATGGCAAAATCTCTCCATCTCATGCCTTTTTCACGAACCAGCCTTCTGATCTCTCGCGCTGTGAATTCCGCCTCGTCATATTTATCCACAGCGGAATATAAAAACACGCTGTCCGTCGCTCCCGGATAAGATTCGCGGCACTTTGTCCGAAACAGACACGCCTCCACACGCATAAGCTCCTCGGATTTGAAACGGTCATGTCCGTCAAGACTCAGCCATTCAATCTGGTCATCGTATTCTTTTAATGCATTTATTGTTTCGTATATGCCTGCAAACAAATCATCGGAAGTGTATTTACCGGATGTCACATCCGGACTCTCACAGCAAAGAGTAATCTCAAATCCACCGCACCTTGGAATGATCTGTTCAAGCACAGCCAGTTCCTGCCTGGTGAATCCTGTAAAGCTATCTGCAATGACAGTGATATCGCTGAAATAATCAACTTGTTTGAGAGTCAAAGCCAGTCGGGTCAGATCATCCAGAGGATCGATCGAACCTATATTGGATACTATCGCGTTGTATGCCCCGTAAATCAGTGACAGTTCCCTCAGCTTCTGCGACAGAACGGCTTCACCCACACCGTCGGCAGTCTGATAAAGCAAATCCGGGCTTATCGCACAGCTTTTGAATTCCGATACTGCCGAGAGCATATTCTTTATCAGATCCTGCCGCTTTCTGCTGCCTGCAAAAAGTGAAAGATGATCCTGAACCTGTGTCATCGCCACATTCATCACTGCGGCACGTCCGGAATGATCCAGCCGCTTCCCTGCTATTCCTCCCGTTTCACGGGCTACCTTCCCCGCAAGCTTTGTAAAGCTAAATACCTCTACATATTCGACAAGCTTTGAGGGAAGTAATTGCAGCATTGCACGCTCGGTTACAAAAGAAAACTGCTCCGGCACCAGCAGTGCCGTCCGCCTTCCAGCAAAGGCCAACTGTGCCGCACGATTTCTCGCATACAAAGTCTTACCGCTGCCAGATGTCCCTGTTACAAATTTTATGCCCATGTGACAACACATCCTCCTTTGCTATTATATA
>ONYN01000089.1 GCA_900322085.1 uncultured Eubacteriales bacterium
CCAAAGCGAAAATCCTGTCGACGAATGTCGATGGGATTTTCGCTTTGTATTATTCATTTTTAAGTTTTAAGTCTTAAGTTTTCAGTCACACGACAGGATTTTCTAACTGAAGACTGAAAACTGAAGACTGAAAAATGAATAATAATATGCAAATCGTACTTCAATTTGATAAAATAGGGCTGATTTTATATATAAACACAGTCAAGCAGAACAATAAATAGCTGGCATCTTTTTTGCTCAACCCTTCCAACAGCGCTGCGCTTGCGCATGCTAAGTGAACTGAGCAACATAAGCAGATTTTTTTGAAGATGAAAACAACACATAATCCATAAAAAGGCAGAAGGTCACTTTCTGATAAGCAAATCCTTCTGCCTGAATAGTAATCAATTCAATTTATAACATCATCTGAATATTAACGAAACATCTCCGTGCAGGACGAGTCTGATGATTCCGACAGCGACAAGATGCGCAGGATAGTAAATGTAGAATCCCCATTTTACCAACGGAGAAGGCTTTGCAGCCACAAGCTGTCCAACTTCCGTTTCTTCCACGTGCTTTGCCGGCTTTCTTCCACCGCGTTCGCCGTTGTAGAGAGCGATAATCGGAATAGTGAGAAATGTGAACATTTGCAGAACGCCGTAGAGCTTATCGAGGAAGAAGTAGTAGACAACGGCATAGAAGAATGTCCACAGCACGATGTCAAACGCCTGTCTTTTTTTGTTTTCCCTGTCGTTATACAGCGCAAGCGGACACATCACCGCTATGCTCGACCAGTTGGACGGGAACGAAATAAGGCTTATCATCAGTAGGGAGGGAAACTTTAATAAACCCGGAAATGTTTCACTGCGGGAAATCGCTATTGCAACCACTGCCCAAGCCAATGACCACATAACGCTGGTCTGATTAAAGACGCTGCCGGTCGAGAATGGGATAAAAGGAATGCCGAAGGCGAAATTATACGCGAAGTGCGAGATGATGGCAAAGATAAACAGCCTGCCCGCGTATTTCCGAATGTCGCGGGTATAGTGGCAACCCTCGGCGATAAAGAACCACATAATCGGTGCGGTAAGTCTACCGATAATGTGCAGAGCCAAGACATACCACGTCGGATCAGTCCCGGGAAAAAGCGACCATGTCACATGGTCGATCGTCATGGCAATAATGGCGATGAATTTGATTTGGCTTGCGTTTAATCCTTTTTTCATAGCTTTTCCTCGCTCATAATGTATTTTAAGCACCCCTTCTTTGATAGGTTCAGTCTATCACATCAAAAAGAAAAAATCAACGCCCCATCGGTGTGGTGCATTTAATGAAGGGTAAAATACATGATAATATATTGTTTGCTCCTGCCGCAGAGTAGGCTTTGCACATATTTCAGCCCTGTGCATAGTATATTATCGAAAGGAGTCTGATACATTATGTACGATACTGACAGAATTGATTCCCAAAACAGCGCAAATACGCGGCAAGGCGGCGTATCTCCCTTTGTGCCGGATTACGAGGATTACATCAACGGATACCCCGGCCGCGGTTCGCTTAAAATCCAGATAAGTGCCGCATATGAGGCATTTCCCATCAAGGGAGTTGAAGTGGATGTAGCTGTCGTTCACAATGGCGTGCGATATCTGCTCTACAGCGATACAACCAATTCATCCGGCATTGTGGACAATATGGTGCTTCCCACAAGGCCGACCGATACGGCACTCAACCCCAAAACATCCGATTCGGATGAGGCACAGTATCTCGTTTCGCTGTTTCATCCCGCCTTCAAGTCGGTCATTGACAAGGTGGTTACGGTTTACGACCGCATAGAAACCATTCTGCCAATATCTCTCACACCGGCTAATCATACGATGGAGGCGAACTGAATGCCGACACTTCCTATCATACCTCAGACAGTCACGGTTCATCTCGGAGCACCTAACGAGCAGGCCGAAAACGTGACTGTCGGATTTACCGAATACATCAAAAATGTAGCCTCCAATGAGATATATCCAAACTGGCCGGAGTCCGCTCTGAGAGCAAATATCCTGGCCCAGATCACCTTCGCCCTCAACCGCATTTACACCGAATATTATCCCAGCCGCGGCTATGACTTTGACATAACCAACAATACACTTTACGATCAGGCGTTCCGCCCCGACAGCGAGGTTTTCGGCAATATAAGCGAGATTGTGGACGAGATATTCAACAATTACATCGTGCGCAGCGGCAGCATTGTGCCGCTCTACGCCCAGTTCTGCGACGGCGTATATGTGCAGTGCAGCGGACTTTCGCAATGGGGAAGTGTACGGCTTGCCGAACAGGGCTACAATGCGTTCCAGATATTGCAGTATTACTTCGGTGACAACATACGCCTTGTACAGGATGCCGCAGTCGGAAACAACACGCCTTCCTATCCCGGTGTGCCTCTTCGCAGAGGATCATTCGGGGACGACGTGCTGACAATCAAGCGAGAACTCAACCGCATTTCTCTCAATTATCCCGCGATACCGCGCATCAGCTCCCTTACGGGGGTTTATGATTTCGAGACCGAACAGTCGGTTGCCACATTCCAGCAGATATTTAACCTTGATCCCGATGGAATTGTAGGCAAGGCCACATGGTACAAAATCAAGCAGATTTATGCGGCAGTCAAGCGGCTGTCTGACATCACCGGCGAAGGTCTTGAAATATCCGAGGTGGAGCGACGTTATACACGCTCCCTTCAACTGGGCGACAGCGGCGTAGATGTGGAGGCACTCCAGTATTATCTCGCTTTTCTGGGCTATTTCTTCCCGGAACTGCCTCCGATTCCCATCACGGGGTATTTTGGGGAAATGACTCGGGACGCTGTGCTGACATTTCAGAATATGTACGGGCTGACGGTGGACGGCATTGCCGGAGAACGTACATTCCGAGAGGTCGAGAGAGCATACCGCGCCGCGGTAAACGAATTGCCGGCCAATTATCAGAGTGCCATTGGTGAGCCTTACCCTGGCAGATTCCTTGTATTCGGCGACAGCGGCGAGAGCGTGAGCATCATTCAGCGTTATCTCAATATCATCTCGCAGACTGACCCGCAGATTCCGCTCGTCAATGTGACCGGCACATTTGACGAGGCAACCCGCAACGCGGTATTTGCTTTGCAGCGGCAGCTCGGCATCGAACAGAACGGCGCCATCGGTCCCGTGGAATGGAGCCGCATTATCACACGCGGCAACAGTCTGTAATCAGTTATTTCATAGATTGGCATATTCATAGAGTCCGGAGGCATCGACCATACCTCCGGACTCTGTTTATTTATTCTATGCTGTCATAATACAACGACTCCCGCCTGAAATCTCCTCCTCCAATACTGACGGCAGAAGAACGGTGTCCTCCAAGGAATTTGACAAGCTCGTAAGGGTCTATCCAGATTTCGTTTTTGCTGTTTTCGTCAAATATAAGCTGCACTCCGAAATGCAGATGAGGACGCTGCATACCGTTGAAGTCCTCGCTGTCGGAATACCCTGTCATGCCGAGATAGCCGATGACTTCCCCGGCGTAGACGGTCTGTCCCTCCTCAAGTCCTGCGGCATAGGGGTGTCCGCTGCGAAGGTGCGCGTAGTAATAATACCGCCTGCCGTCGAGACTGCGCATACCGATTCTCCATCCGCCGTATTTGTTCCAGCCAAGCACCTGCACAACACAGGTTTCGACATTGATAACAGGCGTGCCTACGCTGCCGAACATATCGTGTCCCAGGTGATTCCGCTTGAATCCGAAGGAACGCGACGCTCCGAAGTCGGAACTGTGCGAAAACGACCAACCTCTGGCTATAGGAGAATATGCCTTCAGTCCGTACTGCGTCTCAAATTCCGGCGCTCCA
>ONYN01000257.1 GCA_900322085.1 uncultured Eubacteriales bacterium
ACCACCGTGCCGATTGGCATGTACATCTATACGCAGGCGGCAAACTTCCGCACCTATGCCCAGAACGGACTTCTCAGTACTTCAACCAATCTTGAAGAGCAGACAGTGGAGGTGTCCGACTCCGATAAGAAAGCAACCGAGTATCTTGATTCAGAGGCTTTAAAAACGGTGAAGTCATATGTAGGCGCACAGATCCTTGCTAAAGAAATGAATATCGAGCTTACCGACGAGGATATCTCCTCCGCAGAATCAAGCGCAAATGAGGAGTATGATACCGACAAAGAGGTCTATGAAAAGAACGGTATTGCCAAAAGCTCCATCGTCGAGTATTATAAGAATACCATACTCAAGGATAAGCTCTTTGATGCCATTTATGGCAAGGACGGCACACAGCCGGTTTCCGACAAGGAGCTGAAGCAGTACATCAAGGAAAATTATGCTACTATCAGCTACATTCAGCAGTACTACTACAATGAAGACGGTACGGCTATGAGCGAAACTGAAAAAGACAAGATCAAGAAGCAGTATGAAAAGATCAAGAGCCAGGCTGAGAAGGGCAAGATCAAATTCTCTGACAAGTGCAAGGATTTTCAGGATAATGCCACAAGCTACAAGAGCGGTTCCACTAAGTATACATCTGTATGGGATATCGCGTCTGAGGAAGGCAAGAAGGTCATGGAGCTTAAAGAAGGTCAGCTGACATTCTTAGAGACCGATTCCGCCATTGTCCTGTTGCAAAAGCAGAAGATTGATTACGAGGATGCGGGACTCAAAACATACCGTGACAGTATTTTGATGAGTTATAAGTTCAGCGAATTCACAAAAAATCTTATCGCAAAGGCTGAAGGCGATAAGAGCGTCAGCTTCAATCAGGCAGCGTTTGACAAGTTCGGTTCTGCCACACGTGATTTCAGCAATCTCTCGATTCCGTCAAATTACAATTACTATTAATGACCACAAGCGCTTCGCCGCCGTGCCGGATCATTGCACGAGCTGCGGGGCGCTTTGCCAAATGCATCATATCACAGATTTTGCTGCATATACTAAATTATAAAATAAAAAAGGATGATTTCATTATGTTCAATCAAATTGACCCAAAAGAGCTTGCCTTCAATCCGTTCCGCGAGATAGGGGAGAGGTGGATGCTGATTACGGCAGGCGACAGTGAAAAAGCAAAAGCCAACACAATGACTGCCAGCTGGGGAGGCGCAGGCGTCCTTTGGAATAAGAATGTCGTCACCTGTTATGTGCGTCCGCAGCGTTATACACGTCAGTTCATCGACTCGAGCGAGTATTTTTCGCTTGGCTTTTTCCCGGAGGAAGCAAGAAAGCAGCTGGTTTACTGCGGCAGAGTAAGCGGCAGAGATGAGGACAAAATCGCCGGTTCCGGATTGACAGTATGCAATGACAGACAGGCTCCCTACTTTGAGGAAGCCGATACGGTATTGATCTGCAAAAAGATTTATGTCGGGGAGATTAAGCCGGAGGGCGTTCTGTATCCGGAGCTTGACGAAGCCAATTATCCTGCGAAGGATTACCACATTGTTTATATCGGTGAAATAGTGGAAGCCCTCAAAAAATAACAGCCTGTAAAAATATAATACACGCCCTGCTGATATCGTTAATTGGCGATATATTCAGCAGGGCGCTTTTTATTGGATTTGAAGAACCGTACTTTTATGTTATTTATGTAAAATGCAATTGAGCCTTCGCAGCAGTGCCGCAATCCCAAATGTCACTGCGCATATCACGGCAAAGATACATACTCCGACGCCCCACCCCCATCGCAGAATACTGTACCAGTCGTATTGCAG
Source organism: uncultured Eubacteriales bacterium (assembly GCA_900322085.1). Classification (GTDB taxonomy): domain Bacteria; phylum Bacillota; class Clostridia; order Oscillospirales; family Acutalibacteraceae; genus RUG762. Next base: position 1,815 of record ONYN01000257.1, read on the forward strand.
CGAATGTCTGGCTCCGCCGTTGACCAGAATATTGGTCAGATAGCAGGCGGCATACGCGAACATGGGAAGTGTCGCGGCAAGACAGTTTTTCAGGCTGATCTCGTGTCTGTTCAGAAAAACAAATTCAGACATCGCCGCAAGGGGAATGACCAGGTGAAAAAAGAAATTTGCTTTTCTCAGCATGGCGATATAGCCGTACAGCGGACCAAGAAATACCATCACGGTGATGAAGGTAAGCCCAAGGCAGATGGCGGCGGTGAATTTTAACAGGCTGACAATGCGAGGAACTTCTTTGCCCTTGCCCCAGATGGCAGAAATAAGCCACACTGCCGCCGCAGCGCCGCCGAATACATTCGACTGGACAGTGAAATACTTGAAGGCGGTTATTCCCTTGTCCTGTAGCAGACCTTCGCTCCTGAAGTACATCAGATAAAAACCGGTCAGTGTTGCTGCAAAGATAAAAATATTTGCCGCTATCTGCCATTTGAATTTCTTTGTCATGCAAATCACCCCCTTAATGATGTTTTGTTATAAAGCCATTTTTATTTTCTTACCAGCAGTGCAACCGTCTCGACATTTGCGGTGCGCGGGAACATATCGACCGCGGTGTATTTTTCCAATTGCCAGCCGTATTCCCCGAATCGTGCCACATCGCGAGCGAGGGTCGCAGGGTCGCAGGAAATATATACCACGCGGTCGGGGGACATGTCGTTGATCAGTGAAATCACATCGGGAGAGCATCCCTTTCTTGGCGGGTCAATCACGACCACGTCCGGAATGATACGCTCACTGCGAAGCTGCCGCGTGCCTTCCGCCGCATCGGCGCATAGAAAGTGCGCCTTATTGATTCCGTTCAGTTCGGCGTTGTGTATGGCGTTTTTCACCGCGTCTGGGATGATTTCAATGCCGTAGAGCGCTTTTGCTTTTGACGCCATAGCCAGTCCGACTGTTCCTGTGCCGCAGTATATGTCAAACAACACCTGACTGCCGTCGAGCCCTGCATATTCAGCCGCTTTAAGATAAAGCCGCTCCGCCTGCGCTCTGTTGACCTGATAGAAGGAGAGCGGCGATATTTCAAACGTCACACCGCAAAGTATGTCTTGAATGGTATCTTTTCCCCATGCGGTGCGGCATTTTTTGCCCATGATGACGTTGGTCTTTTCGCGGTTCACGTTGATAATGATGCTCTGGATTTCGGGCGATACAGCGCGTATCCTGCGCACAAATTCGTCCTCGCGCACAAGACCGTTTGCGTTGACCACCGCGCAGACCATTATCTCGCCGGTGGCAAAGCC
>ONYN01000094.1 GCA_900322085.1 uncultured Eubacteriales bacterium
CAATGTATTGACACCGTGGGAGCAAGGCTCATCGGAGTGCTTCCGGAGGACAGTCAGGCGATGGCGGCGGGCATTTCGGGCAGGCCGCCGGATGAAAAATGCGAGCTTGCGCGCTACGCACGGGACACAGCCCAGCGCATTTACGGTGCGCGGGTGGCGTTGGATTCCCGACAGCCCTTCCGGCTGCGGATGTGAGATGTTGCGCCGTGCAGGTTGTCAGATAAATATAATCGGTGCAAACCGTTCATAATAAAATTAGCAAAAAAAGTTGGGAGATGGACATTTATGAATATCGCATTGATAGCACATGATGACAAGAAAGAGCTTATGATTCAGTTTTGTATTGCCTACTGCGGCATACTCAGCCGTCACAATCTCTGCGCCACCGGAACCACAGGCAAGATCGTCAAAGAAGCCACCGGACTGAATGTCAACTGCTTCATGCCGGGTTCGGCAGGCGGCGGAGAGCAGATTGCCGCGCGTATAGGCTATAACGAGATTGATCTGCTGATATTCTTCCGCGATCCTCTCACGCCCAAGCCCAATGAACCCAGGGACAACGACATTCTGCGCATGTGCGACATGCACGTCATTCCGGTTGCCACCAATATGGCGACTGCTGAGGTACTCATTCACGGACTGGAGCGCGGCGATCTTGACTGGCGCAATTACGTCCGCAAGTGATGCTTTTGGTGTGCGGATCATCATCTGAAGGAAGAAGGAGCTGACGCAGCGATGCGGCGGTTCCTTTTTTGATTTCTCACGGAAGCCCAAAATAAGAAAGCGCGCAGCGGATTACGTACCCTATCCGAATTCGCCCCACCCCGAATTACGTCGAGGTGCGTTGCAGCGAGGTGCCCTGCACCCCCTCGACTCCCATTGTTGGGCGCTACGCGCTTTGCTTTTTTTTAAAATTGCTTTTGCTTTTTCCTTCTCAGCTCTTGAAAAAACAATCACAATCATGTATATTATAAGATAGCGTATTTTTTCTTGTCATTTATAATCAATCCAATCCATGTCAAAAGGAAGGAAACGTATGAATATTATCATTGTGGGAAGCGGTAAGGTCGGACGTGCGCTGACCAGACAGCTTGCAAGGGAAAACCACGACGTCGTTGTCATAGACAAGGATCCTCAGGTGGTCGAAGATCTCATTAATGCCTTCGACGTCAACGGAATCTGCGGCAACGGCGCCTGCTACGACATTCAGAAGCAGGCCGGCGTGGATAAGGCCGATCTGCTTATCTCGGTCACCCAGACCGATGAGCTGAATATCCTCTGCTGCATGCTCGCCAAAAAGATGGGCTGCCGTCACTCGATTGCCCGCGTGCGCACGCCGGAATATTCCAAGCAGCTCGACTTCATGCGCTCAGGCTTCGGAATCAGTATGCTGGTCAATCCCGAATTCCTCGCCGCCAACGAAATCGCCAGAATTCTCCGTTTTCCGTCCGCCATCAAGATAGAGCCGTTCGCCAACGGCCGTGTCGAGCTTGCCGAAATCGGCATTTCGGAGGGCAACGACCTCATCGGAAAGCCTGTGCATATCATTCACGAAAAGTACCGCGTGAGCGTGCTTGTCTGCGCCGTCAAGAGGGGAGAGGATGCCATTATCCCCAACGGCGACTTCATCATCAAGCAGGGCGACCGCATCAGCGTCACCGCTTCCCGCCCCGAGCTGGTCAGCTTCCTCAAAAAACTGGGCATCTACCGCAATCGCACCAAGAGGGTCATGATAGCCGGCGGCGGAAATGTCGGTTATTACCTCGCGCGCCAGCTCAGCGAATCGGGACACACCGTCAAGGTGCTGGAAAAGAAGGAAAGCCGTGCGCTGGAACTGGGCGACGAGCTTTCGGGAGCGGAGATCATCTGCGGCGACGCTACCGACCGCGAGATTCTCAACGAACAGGGACTCACCCAGCAGGACGCGTTCGTTGCCCTTATGGGGCGCGACGAGGAGAACGCTATCATCTCGATGTACGCCGCTTCCATACATGTGGGCAAGGTGGTCACCAAGGCGAGCCGCATTTCCACCGATGTGCTGAGCAGCATAGGCCTTGACACCGTTATTTCGGCGCAGGAACTTGCTACCGACCGCATACTCAGCTATGTGCGCGCCCTGCACAATTCCGAGGGAACCGCCGTGCGCACGCTTTACCGCATTGTCGCCGGCAAGGTAGAAGCGCTGGAATTTGCCGTTCCGGGCGACTTTGAATACATCGGCGTGACCTTCCGCGACCTGAAGCTCAAGAGTAATCTCATCATCGCCTGCATTATCCGCCACAATAAGATCATCTTCCCGCGCGGCGCGGACTGCCTGGAGGCGGGCGACACCATCGTGGTAGTCACGTCCATCGAGAGCCTGCGCTCCCTTGCGGACATTGTGGAATAAGGCGGTGCGGATATGAATTATCATATGATAAGATATGTGCTGGGGCAGATTATGAAGCTGGAAGCGGCACTGATGGGACTGCCGCTGCTGGTCTCGCTCTATTATCTCGATGAGGGAACCATTCCGCTCCTGTCAGTCATGCTGCCGGTGGGAATTCTGGGGTATGTACTCACCGGATTCAAGCCCAAAAAACAGGACATTTACGCACGCGAGGGGTTTGTGATTGTGGCGTTTGCGTGGATTCTGCTGTCGGTTTTCGGCGCGCTGCCTTTTGTGATAGGGGGTTCGATTCCCAGCTTCACCGACGCTCTGTTTGAAACCGTTTCGGGATTCACCACCACAGGCTCCACGCTGCTGACCGATATCGAATCGCTGCCCATGAGTCTGTTGATGTGGCGCAGCTTTACCCACTGGATCGGAGGCATGGGCGTGCTGGTCTTTGCCCTTGCCATACTTCCCGCCGGAAGCGCCCAGTCAATGTACATCATGCGCGCCGAGGTGCCGGGTCCCTCTGTGGGCAAGCTCGTCGCCAAAACGCAGATCACCGCCCGGATTCTCTACGGAATCTACGTATTCTTTACGGCGCTGGAGGCGATCATGCTGCGACTGACCGGTATGCGCTGGTTCGACTGCATTGCCAATGCCTTCGCCACCGCCGGCACGGGAGGATTTGCCGTGCTCAATGACGGCATAGGCGGCTATCACAATGTGTGGGTCGAAGTGATCATTACCGTTTTCATGCTGGTGTTCAGCATCAATTTCAACCTCTTTTACCTGCTGCTCATCAAGCGGTTTTCCGATGTGCTGCACAATGTGGAGATCAAGGTGTTCTTTGCGATATACATCGTCTGCACCCTGCTCATCACCTGCAACATCGCGCCGATGTATCATTCCTTCTCCAGGGCGCTGCGATACGCGGGATTCACCGTGGCTTCGCTCTCCAGCTCGACCGGCTTCGGCAATTCCGATTACACCGCGTGGCCGGGATTCTCCCAGACCATCCTGATACTGCTGATGTTCTGCGGCGCCTGCGCAGGCTCCACCGGAGGCGGACTCAAGGTGGCCAGAGTGATGATCCTGCTCAAATCGGGCGTGCGTGAGATACGCCGTCAGCTCAATCCCCGCCTGGTCGCCCCGGTCAGACTGGAGGGGCAGTCGGTTGACGCGGAACAGATCAGCACACAGGGTTCCTTTTTCATTATATATATGGTGATACTGCTTGTTTCGACCCTGCTGCTGTCACTGGATCAATACGGCTTTGACGTGTCGTTTTCGGCTTCGCTGACCGCGCTCAACAATATGGGACCCGGTCTGGGCGCCATCGGACCCTACGGCAATTTCTCTGAATTCACCGCTTTTTCCAAGCTTGTCATCATTTTTGACATGCTCGCGGGCAGACTGGAAATATTCCCGGTGCTGATTGCCTTTATGCCCAGAACGTGGAAAAAAGCGTGATTGTGTCCGCCTTCGAAAATGACGAAATTTTGGCCTCAAAAATATGCAAATTGCCAAATCGGCAGTTGGGCAGCCCTGCTTCGGATGAGAATGGGTTGGAAAACGGGGTGGAAATTTTCAAAGTCGGACAGCCATTGTTTACATCGCGTTCATAATATTTGTCAGAATTTACAACTTTAGCAAAAACTTATGATCTAAAATAGCAAAAAATCTCCTGCTTTTTGGGCGGGAGATTTTTTCGTGGAATTTTTGTTATCAAATCATTCAAAGCTTTGTCATATCTGCTTCCATCTTGGATGGACAAAATTTATATAAAATTAATGGTTGACTGAGAAATTTTTAGTGCTATAATATTAACGATAGCTGAATTGCGCCCAGGTTCAATGATTCATCAATACTTTATCAAGATAGGAGATCTGTCTATGTTAAAAAGAAGCGAATACGTCGTTATGTCGTTGTCATTTGTATTTATGCTTGCCATATTTCTTGTG
>ONYN01000283.1 GCA_900322085.1 uncultured Eubacteriales bacterium
AATAGCCTTGTTGCGGGCAGTCTTGCTTGCGGAAACAAGCACTCTCTTCTTTGCGGACTTAATATTGGGCACAATAAACACCTCCTTATTCGGGTTCAGTCGCGTAAATTCATTTTAACATGAATCAATTTAAATTGCAACACATTTTTTTATTTTTTTCAAAATTTATTCAGTAATGTGATAATTGAACATATCAGACCCGGATATCTGCGCTGTAATTATGTATATTTGCCGCTTATACAGGGCATAATAACGTGAAAACGCAAATCGAAGGGAGCCTGTTACGATATGAATTACCGTACCGATCTGACAATTGAGCTTGCCGAAGGGGTTGACGGGGCTAGCGGAGTATCTACAGACGTGAGCGTACGCAGTGGAGTGACCATTACGCGCACGATTATAAGCGACAGCGCCGCTGCCGAACACATCGGCAAACCGCAGGGCAAATACTATACACTCGAACTGCTGCCGTTTGGCGACGCCGCATTTGAACCGGACGAGTGTTTTGAAGCCGCGTCGGACATTCTTCGCGAGTTGCTGCCGGAACACGGCTGCGTGCTGACGGCGGGCCTTGGCAATTCCTCCATAACGCCCGATTCAATCGGTCCGAAGGCAGCGGGAAGAATCCTCGCTACACGGCATATTTCCGGAGAGCTTGCGGAAAAGTGCGGGCTGGCTCCCCTTCGCAAAACAGCGGTAATTGCGCCCGGAGTGCTTGGACAAACCGGCATTGAGGCTGCCGAACACATCAAATGGCTCTGTTCGGGACTTATGCCCTCCGCTGTGATTGTGATAGACGCAATGGCTGCCCGCAGTCTTTCGCGCCTGGGGCGAACGCTGCAAATCTGTGACACAGGCATCTCTCCCGGCTCCGGGGTCGGAAACGACCGTCCCTGCATCGACAGCGCCTATCTTGGCACAAGGGTGATCTCTATGGGAGTGCCGACCGTCGCGGAGCTTAAAGCCGCCGACAGAGCGGAAGCCGGCACCGATATGATCGTAACTCCCCGCGAAATAGATATGCTCACCGACCGGGCGGCGCGATTCATCGCGGCAGCGGTCAACGGCGCCTTACAACCTCATCTGCACCCCACCGAGATTATGAAACTGTTTTAGTATGCGCCAAGTCAATTTTTGATAACCAGATTTATGTACAGCTCCGTTCCGCGGTATCTGATAACGGCGAAACGGAGCTTTTATGCCGCTGTCATTCTGATAGAAGGCTTAATGCACGGTATGCCCGGTTCAATTAGCCTTGCGGATGTCGCGGTCGTCCTGTCCAAGACCGAAGCTGATGGAAATGGCGTGATCCACTTTATCCATTGTGCTGTCCTCCAGACGTCCCATACATTCCTTCAAGCGTCGTTTGTCAAGTGTGCGAATCTGTTCAAGCAGCACTACCGAATCCTTATGAAGTCCGCATTCCACCGACTGCACGTATATATGCGTCGGCAAATGGGATTTTTCGGTCTGGCTGGTGATGGCGGCGGCTATCACAGTAGGGCTGAATCTGTTCCCCACGTCGTTCTGCACGATAAGTACAGGGCGCACGCCGCCTTGCTCCGAACCGACCACAGGGCTTAAGTCTGCGTAATATATATCTCCTCTTCTGACATTCATTTCAGTCGTCATCGTCCTCTCTGTTTTTAACTTCGTACTGCGGAAATGATGGATCAATGATCCCGCAATGATATTTTTGCCCCGTGGGGCGCATATAATCACAAACATGATGATGTTTATCAAAATTTCACAGTCATACGGCAAGCTCATTCCCGGTAAACACCGGGTCAGCCATTTTGCTTACCTATTAATATATTATGCATGCTGTGAGGAATATGCGCAAAAAATGTCGGAGAGAGTACGATTATTGTGACGACCTATCTATTCAGTAAAAAAATCAGTTGCGCCAGTAGTCGCGATCGAGGGTGCGGTAATGAATGGCTTCCATAATGTGCTGAGAGTTGATGACCTCTTCCGCGTCCATATCGGCCACCGTTCTCGCGACCTTGACAATGCGGTCATAGGCGCGTCCCGATAGCTTCAGACGGTCAAACGCCATTTGCAGCACCTTTGAAGCGTCGTCGGTCATGGGGCAGAATTCGTGCAGCAGTGCCGGAGTAATGCGAGCGTTACAGCTGATTCCCTTGCCTTCAAACCGCTGCTGCTGAATGAGCCGCGCCTGGTTGACTCGTTCCCTGATAACCCGTGAGCTTTCGGACGGCGCTGATCTTGAAAGCTCCTTGTATTCCACCGGAGGAACCTCCACATGAATATCCATTCGGTCGAGCAATGGCCCGGATATTTTGCTCAGGTATTTTTCCACAGCTCCCTTCCGGCAGGTACACGGCCTTGTGGGATGCCCGAAATAGCCGCATCTGCATGGGTTCATCGCCGCTATAAGCTGGAAGTCGCAGGGATATGTGACCCGTCCGCTGCTTCTTGAAATGGTAATCTGATGATCCTCCAAAGGCTGACGAAGTATTTCCAGCGTCTTATTGTCAAATTCCGGCAGCTCGTCCAGAAAAAGCACTCCGTTGTGCGCGAGCGAAACCTCGCCCGGACTCGGCATTCTTCCGCCGCCCGCCAATGCCGCCGATGACGCGCTGTGATGGGGTGAACGAAAGGGTCGTGTTTTTAAAAGCTGAACCTCTGAGGGCAATATACCTGCCACCGAATGAATCTTGGTTGCCTCTATCGCCTCTTCAAAGGTCATGTCCGGCAATATCGACGGCAGCCTTCGGGCAAGCATGCTCTTGCCCGAACCCGGTGGGCCTATCAGCAGCACGTTGTGTCCTCCCGCTGCCGCCACTTCCAGCGCACGCTTCGCTGCTTCCTGCCCCCGGACGTCGGAAAAATCAAGCGGTACCTTATCAGATTCATTACACGAAAAATCCATGGAGCTTATCGGCGACAGAACCGTCCTGCCGGTAACATGCGCGATGATTTCCTCCAGCCTTTCCACCGCGTAAATCTCCATTCCCTCCACCACTGATGCTTCGGCGGCGTTGGCACGGGGAATAAAAAGTGATTGAAACCCGATATTCCTGGCTTCTATCGCCATGGACAAAACACCCTTTACCGGACGCACCTCCCCTGCCAGCGACAGCTCCCCTATGAAGGCACTGCCTTCCGGAACTCCGCTGATCTGAAGACTGGCGCAAAGCACCGCCATGAAGATCGGAAGGTCATACATCGGCCCCTCCTTGCGGATATCTGCGGGGGCAAGGTTGATAGTGATTTTAGCCTGAGGAAACTCTAAGCCGCAGTTTTTCATAGCGGCTCTGACGCGGTCGCGAGATTCCTTTACCGACGCGTCAGGAAGTCCCACCACATCAAAACCGGGAAAACTCTGATCTATGTCCGCTTCCACCTTTACGGCATACGCGTCAATTCCCAGATATCCCAGACTGTTGACCGCAGCAAACGCCATATTGATTTCCTCCTTTTGTGAATGGCCTATTCATTGCTTACAGACCCGGAAAGTCTTCCCTGCCCGATAAATTCCCTGATGAGTGAATTTTCCGGAATAAGCCCTTCGTCCAGATTTTCAAACAAAGCAAGTCGCCTGATGTATTCCTGAGCCTGGGCATAATACGGGCTGTTCTCCGGTATGCCGCCCAGTATTTCTATTGCCTTGTCGGCAATGGCGTTGACCTCATATATGTGAATGGAATTTATGGTGACAGTGGCAAGTCTCTTATAAGCGGTAATATACAGCTTTTCACCCCTGAGCACCTGGGGCCACATATCAAATGTTCTCTCGGGAGGACTGCTGCGAAATTGATAATCCCTCACCAGACGGCGCAGGAATCTGATCTGATGGGCGGAAATGACGGTATCGTCGCCCTCTTTAATGCCCTGTTTGACGCTGATGTAAATTTTGACCATTCGCTCTTCGGGCAGACAGTCGGTGATGATGGGATTGAGTGCGTGAATTCCCTCCACGATAATCACGTCGTTTTCCCCCACTTCCAGCGGATAGCGCTCGGGGGCAGGACTTTTCGCGGAAAAATCAAATCGGGGCATCATACAGCGGCCTTTTTCCAGCAGGTCGGTGAGACACTGCTGCATAAGCTCTATGTCCAGAGCATAGACTGATTCGTAATCATACGCACCGTTCGGAAGCAGCGGCGCCTTGCCTTCGCCCTTGAAGAAAT
>ONYN01000101.1 GCA_900322085.1 uncultured Eubacteriales bacterium
GCTGATCATACGGAAGCCGAAGAGTCCAAAATGGTATATATATCACACGCAACGTTTTATCCGGTGTGTGAATTTACAAACACAAAAAATAAAGATGCAGAAGATGAAATAACATTTCAAAAATCCGTGCTCCATACTTTTCTCTATTATTTAAGAGGGGATACAACCATAAGAAGCATAGCGGATACGCTCACATCTACAATGGATGATGAAATTCTGGCAAATGCATTTGAATTGGAAGATAACCGCGAACTTAATATTTCTGACATAAATAAATGTATAAGTATCGGGATTTATGACAATACCGAAGTTTTCTATGTTACCGCAACTACCCGTGATCCTGATGTTTCTGCCGCAATATGTAACATTCTCGTCAAAAAAGCGCCTGATCAGCTCAAGCGTGTAAGCAAAATAAAGCCTGTAACCGTTAAATCCGTAGTTGTGATTGACCCCGCCGTTGCGTCCGCGGAGCCTGTGGAGGCCACAACAAGCCACGACGGCGCGGCGGCTGAAGCCACAGAAGAAACATCGGATGACTCGGGAATAAAAATCAGCAAAAAAACCGGCCTGCTCATCGGTGCGGTTGTCGGATTTGCTCTTTCCTGCTTTGTGATTGTAGTGATTGAAATTTTCAGCCAGACTGTAAAGAATCCGAGGGACCTGAGCAAAAAATACGACATACCGATTCTTGGCGAAATCGTCACCAAAGAGCGAAAACTCAACTTTAAGCTCTTTGAAATAAGCCTTGCACCCAACACACATCAATCCGACAATACATCTGAGTATGTGGCCGATGAATTCAGAAACATTCGAACAAGGGTTAATTTCTTGATGAGTTCATGCCCAAACAAGACAATTGCCGTCTCCAGTGCCAATCCGGATGAAGGCAAATCGAAAACGGCCGCTATCCTCGCGAACGCTTTTGCGCAGACCGGCAGCAAGGTGCTGCTGATTGACGCCGACATGAGAAATCCGGTGCAGCACAGAATATTCAAGACGAAAAACAAGCGCGGACTTTCCACATTGATTGCTGATCCTTCGTCAAAAGAAAGCTCCATCAATAGCAACGTGGTTAATCATCTGGATCTGATCACATCGGGTCCCAAACCCACCAATCCGTCCGAGCTTATCTTAACGGACAGTTTTTCCGATCTTCTGGAGCAGTTCAAGGAGGATTACGACTATGTCGTTATCGACACTCCCGCAGTTAACGAAATGAGCGATGCGCTCGTAATCGGCAATATGGCCGGCGGCACAATCCTGAACGTCATGTACGAAAAGACAAAATACGATGACATTGACGACGTAATGAGCCAGATAAAGCCCACTGCCATCAATCTGCTCGGTTTCGTGATCGACGGTATCTATGATGTGAACTGTTACAACCGCAGTTTCAACAAGCATCTTCGCGATGATAAATAATTCCATCAAATAAAATATACCAAATAAGGCAGCTTTGCGCAATCATTGTGTGAAGCTGCCTTATTTGCATTATACTCAGTATTGTTCTGTGCCTTCCGATGAACCGGCAGGAACAAAGGATACTTTGCCTGTGGCAATTCTCGCCGCGGCAACCTTTATCCTGATCGCATCGCCAACGCGATAGCACTTGCCGCCGAGTCTTCCCCTGAGCGACGCCAGCCCGTCGTATTCGTACTCATCATACGGCAGGTCATCAAGATGCACCATTCCCTCCGCGCTGTTTGCCAGCCTCACAAAGAAGCCGCTTTCCAGTACATGGCTTACAGTGCCGTCAAATTCTTCCCCGATAAATCCCGACATATACTCCGCCATATAGCAGTCCTCCGTGCGACGCTCCGCATTCACGGCTCTGATCTCGTACTCAGATGAAAGATCGGCAGCATCCACCGACTTGCCATAGTATTTTTTCATAATCGAGTACTGCGGTTTTCCTCCGATGTATTCTGAAAGCATACGGTGAATGAAGCTGTCGGGATAGCGACGTATCGGAGATGTAAAATGACAGTAGTCACTGAGCGCAAGTCCGAAATGCCCAAGAGGTTCGGTGTCGTAACGTGCCTTGGCCATGGCTCTCAGCAGGACATTGGAGACGATTTCCTCATAGGGTTGTCCTTTGACAGCTGAAAGTACGGCGTCAATATCTGATGGCTTGGGATTGCCGCAGATTTTCTTAGTATCGACGCCCAGCACCCGAAGCATCATTGCCGCACGTTCCAGCGCGTCCGGATCGGGGGATTCATGCACGCGGTATATGAAGGGAATCTTTGCATGCTCCGCCAGCATGGCCGCCGCGGTGTTGGCCGCAATCATAAACTGCTCTATCATCTTTTCGGCCATTCCGCTCTCACGTTCTCTCAGACCGACACAAACGCCGTTTTCGTCCAGCACAAATCTCGATTCGGTCGAGCTGAAATGGACATTGCCGCGTCGGTTCGCCGCTTTGTCAAGCACCTGATAAAGATCATAGGCGTCATGCAAAGCCGATTGCACACAGGCATATTTCTCCCTGATATCGGCATCCGCCGTGCCGTCAAGAATCGCATTGACCTCCGAATATACGCCGCGGACCTTTGAATTGATGACAGTTTTTTCAAACCTGTAGTGCAGCATATTGCCATCGCTGTCAAATATCATAAAGGCACTGAATGTAAGCTTATCGGTATTGGCATTGAGTGAACAAATGCCGTTTGAAATGGCTTCGGGATACATCGGAATGACGCGGTCCGCAAAGTACACCGATGTTCCGCGGCTGAGCGCTTCCAGATCAAGCGGACTTCCGTCTGTCACGTAATGCGAAACATCAGCAATATGCACTGACAGCTCAAAACCCTCGTTGACACGTCTGACAAATATGGCGTCGTCCAGATCCTTTGCGTCTGCCCCGTCTATTGTAAATATGTCTTCTCCGCGCAAATCCACGCGCCCCTCGATATCCTGCTGCGTAACACCCGCGGCATTGATCTGTTCAGCGCTTTCCAGTACTTCATCACCGAATTTTGAAGGGATTCCCATGGCGTCAATGATCGCGTCAGCACACACACGGGCGCATTCCGCCTCGCCGTATATCTTGACGGCCGAGCATGTCAGCTTTTTCCCGTCGGGAGAATACCTGATCTTCGCCATCATCTTGTCGCCCTCGTGAGCGTCAATTTTATTCTTGGTGATTTCTATGGGCGATTGATAAAACGCATCGGCATGAAGCTCCAGCTTGCCGCGAAATCTTTTGACTGTGCCGACAGCCGTTCTGCTGCCGTATTGATATACGCTGCGAATCTTGCCGCAAAATCCCCTTTCATCGGTGTGTACAGATGCTATCACCTTATCGCCCGGCAAAGCGCCCATAGCATCGGATACCAAAATATAAACGTCCTCGCCGCCGTCGTCACGTCTCATGAAACAGAAGCTGCGCGACATGGTCACAATACTGCCCTTCACCAATCCGGCTCCCCTGACGCTGACAACAGTATTCTTTTTTGAGAGAATCAATTCCCCCGCGCGTTCCAGTTCGTTCAGATGGCCAATAAATGCGGCGTTATCGGTGACACCAAGCTCTTTCATAAGCTTGTCAATTCTGACAGGCTTGCTCTTCTGACTCAGAGCATCGCAAATGAACTTCTGCTCTTCCGTAAGCTGCATTCTTCATCACTCCTGACTTTTGATAATAAAAAATATGCGAAACAGGGCAAACTGCTTCGCATATGCTTTGACACAGAATCGTCTTGACCGACATTATTGATTGATGAGAATGATAATGTCAAGCACCATAACAAAAACAAAGAATACAGTCGCAAGCAGCTTGGTAAATCTTGCGAGTTTGGCACCCGTGGTCCTGTTTTCGTTTTTGCCAAGGTATGAATCATAAGCGGAGGAGGAACCTCCGATAGCTCCCGAAAGTCCGTCATCATCGCTCTGCTGGAAAAGAACAATGATAATCATCACTATGGCAACCACCATAAGCAGTATGCTTATTATCCATTCCGAAGTCGTCAGCATATAGTCTACACCCCCATAGCATCATAATCACAAATGCATAGAATATGACAGTTGTTTGCATACTTGATTATTATAACATGGAATAATAGGATTTGCAATAGTTTTTTTATTATCACAGGCGAAAAATAAAAAAATAAATTTAGAAAAACACTTGACAACCGGAGAATAATGTGTTATACTGTTCTAGCATTTGAGAGGAAAGCTTCTCGGTTGAAATGTTTTATGTGCGCTTGTAGCTCAGTTGGATAGAGTGTTTGACTACGAATCAAAAGGTCGGGGGTTCGAGCCCCTCCAAGCGCGCCAGTCTTAAATCCCCGGAATCCCCGTCAATCGGGCATTCCGGGGATTTTTGCCGTTGGTCTATCATCAATCTGATTTTCCTGCCGTTCCCATTCCACCTCGATATGCCCACACGTACCTGTCGGGTGATTGATGATTTTAATGAAGTATCCATAGAATGAATGGATCGTCTGCGCCTCTTTTTGTTATATTACATCACAATTTGTTACGCCGACAGGTGTAACAGCGAAAATTCCCTACCATGCGTCGTTTCCGAGTATTGATTTATGATTGTTACACTATTATTCTATAGATACGTGAGAGAGATAAAAAACACAATATACATGTGTGCAAAAAATTTTCTATATTTTTTATGTAAGCGTATCTTCTTTAGGAATGGTGTAACGTGTAACAAACAGCAACGAAAAAGTGTAACAAAATCTGAATGATAGTTGGTTGACAAAACCATTGGCAGATTGTATAATTATTGTAACAGTCCGACAATAGCGGAAGCAAATGAGGGTGATACATTGAACAAAAATGGATTTGTTAAGGTTAACACAAACGGCTTTTGGAGCAGAACACTTGCTTCTGTTCTTATTTTCGCAATGGTATTTACCGCATTCGGCAGTATCTCTTTTGCCGGAGGAGATATCAATGCTACGTTGAAAGCATCTTCCTCTACGGTTCACAGCGGCAGCAAGCTGACATTGAGCGTAGAATTGTCATCGGCGGCGGCACAGGATATTTCCGCCGAAATATCCGCCGGCAAAAAAACGATCACAATAACCGTTCCCGCCGGAAGCACTGTCGGTACCACCGAAATCAAGGCGGGTTCGTACAGCAAAAAAACAGTGCAGACATTTCAATTGAATGAAAACAGCCATTTCAGCATTTCAGAAAAAGGCGCTGCAAAGGTTACAGTGCTTTCCAAGCCCAATATGAGCTTTAACGCGGATTTTCTGATGGCGGTGGTCGGAAAAAAATTCAATATCTACTTCAAATGCAAAAATGCATCCGAAATGACATTGCCTCTTCCGATATCGCTGAGAACGCGAGACGGAAAGGTTCTGGAAAATTACACCATCGACAAAACTCACAGTTCCTTTCAATATGCTGTCACCATAGACAAAGACTGGGAATTCCCCTATTCGCTTGAAATACATAATGAGCTGACTGATTCTGCATGCAGCAGGATTCCGGTTATGGTATGCGATACGAAAAAGCCCGGTATAAGAAAAGTGGATACCTCCGAAAACAAAATTGCCCTTGGATTCGACTGCGGATACAACAACAAATTCACAGATTACATTCTGGACACATTGGATGAATATAACGCAAAGGCCACCTTTTTTGTAACAGGATATTTTTGCACAAAATTCCCTGAGCAACTCAAGAAAATTCACGAGAGAGGTCACGAGATCGGCAATCACACCATGAATCACAAGGATCTCAACAAACTCAGCCTTAGCGAAGCTTATCAGGAAATTCAGGGAGTCAATGACCTGGTATATCAGACGGTTGGATTAAATCCTGTTGTCATGAGACCCCCGCACGGAGCATGCGATTCCAACGCCGTCGCTATCTCCCGCATGGCGGGCTGCGAAACCGTATTCTGGACGATGGACTCATACGACTGGGATACCACTAAATCTGCAGAAACGATTATCTCGCGTTCCACCAAAGATATGGGCAAAGGTTGTATCATGCTTTTTCACAACAGTGCTCCCAAAACCAAGCAGACGCTCAAAGCTATTCTTGACGATTACAAGGCGAAGGGACTGGAAATTGTCTCCGTTTCGGAGCTGCTGCATAAGGGGCATTATACCATTGATGACAAGGGACTCCAAATGCCCGACCCGGATTACTCTCAGATCAGCGGTGCCGATCTGATGAGTGGCAGAAGCTTCTCAGTCAATGTGGCACTGCCTTCGGGTGAAAACACCGTCTTGCGTCTGAATCCGGTATTCGACGGTTCCGTCGTTTACAAAAGCAAGAGCGATATAGACAAGATTAAAGCCGACCCATCGCTGATGTCGGTAAGCTACGACTGCGGTGAAACTGTCAATGCCCCGGTTAAAGCCGGCGACAAGGTGGCAACAGCCAGTTTCTCCTACAACAACGACGTCTGGTTTACTGCCGAAATGATGGCTTCGTCAGACGTCGGTCTCACTCCGGACACAGACGCCGATTCCACCGATGCCGTTTCCGACACGGACATCAGCGTATCCCCTACAGACGACACTCCCGTTGCCAAATTCCAATCCGATAATCGGACGCTTATTTTATTAAATGGCAGCATATTGGTTATTTTTATTGCCGTTATGACCCTCATACTGGCGGTAAAGAAGCAAAAATCAAAACACAAAACGCAATAATTTTTTCTCATCAAAAAGGCTTTCACTTCAGGAAATCCAGCATTAACCTGAGGTGAAAGCCTTTTTTTATTTGTTGTATTTTGATAAATCCCGCTTTTGAAATTCATCGGATCAGCGCCGGCGCAAGGGTATTGAGATAGATGACTCCGGCACACAGACCGGCCATCAGTATAAAGGCCAATACATCCCGGAATCTGTACTTAAGCACATTCAGCCGGGTGCGGCCTTTGCCGCCTGTGTAGCAGCGGCAGTCCATTGCCGTTGCAAGGTCAAACGCACGTCGGAAGGAAGAGATAAACAAGGGAATCAAGATGGGAATCAGTGCCTTGGCTCGTCTGATGACTCCGCCGCTTTCCAGATCAGCTCCGCGTGCCTTCTGGGCATTCATTATTTTTTCGGTTTCTTCCAGCAGGGTCGGAATAAACCTAAGAGCAATTGTCATCATCATGGCCAGCTCATGCACCGGCATGCCCAAGAGTTTAAACGGAGCCAGCAGCCTTTCAATAGCGGCGGTAAGATCGGTGGGTGAAGTCGTATAGGTAAGCATGGAGCTTATGATCACGATCATCACCAGCCGCACTGCAATAAATCCGCTTTGCCAGAGAGCCTCTTCATAAATGGTGATCGCCTTGTATTGAAAAACTACATGCTCGCCCTTGATGTAAAGCATATTGAGCGCCGCCGTAAAAAACACCAGAAACCAAATGGCCTTAAGCCCTTTGAAATACATCCGCAGCGGTATGCGGGAAAGCAGCATTGCCAGCGCCACAAATCCCAGCAAGGTCCCCATTGACATCAGGTTCTTTGCGAGAAATACGAACACGATGACCGCCGTCATCAGAATGATTTTCATGCGCGGGTCAAGCTTGTGTATAAAGGACTTGCCCGGCATGAACTGACCAATAGTAATATCGGATATCACTGCTGCCCGCCTCCTTCGCTTTTTTCGCCGCCGCGCAGGAAGTCAAGCGCCACGCCTTTGGCAAAATCCATTGTATATACGTCGGTGCGAACGTCCGCTCCCAGACGCTTCAGTTCAAGAAACACCTGCGTGATCTGCGGCACTCGCAGACCTATCTCAGCGAGATGCTCCCCGTGCTTGAAAATATTTTTTGTCTCGTCAAACATCTCCACCTTGCCGTGATTCATGACAAGCACCCTGTCTGCCACCCTGGCGATGTCCTCCATCGAGTGGGAAACAAGCAGCACTGTGCTGCCGGTTTTTTCACGGTAGGTACTGATCCTGTCGAGTATTCTGTCTCGGCCCTTGGGGTCAAGTCCCGCGGTGGGTTCGTCAAGTATAAGCACCCTGGGCTGCATGGCAATCACTCCGGCAATGGCTGCGCGCCGCTTTTCTCCCCCGGACAGATCAAAGGGGGATTTTTCCAGCAGCGATTCCTTCAGCCCCGAAAACTCGGCGGCCGTGCGGATGATTTGGTCCAGCTCGTCCTTTTTCTTGATGCCTTTGTTGCTGGGGCCGAAGGCTATATCCTTATAGACCGTCTCTTCAAAGAGCTGGTATTCGGGGTATTGAAAAACCAGTCCCACTTCAAACCGGACATTGCGAATCTTTTTGGGCTTGGCCCAGATGTCCTTGCCGTCAAGCAGAATACTGCCCGATTCCGGACGGAGCAGACCGTTCAGCAGCTGCACCAGTGTGGATTTGCCCGAACCGGTATGTCCGATAACGCCGATGAATTCTCCCTCGTTGATGGAAATGTCCACGCCGTCCAGCGCGACCTTTTCAAAGGGAGTGCCCTTGCCGTAGACAAAGCGCAAATCGTGTGTTTCTATTAATGCCATGGGCATGTACTCCTTCTTGTCGTTTTTATTCAGATTGTTTGGCCGCCATGATCGCCTTGGCACATTCTTCCGGCGTGAGTACGTCTTCCGGAATGTCGTAGCCCGCTGCGCGCAGATATTGCGCAAGTTCGGTCGCCTGCGGCACGTCAAGGTGATGCTCACGCAGCATGTCAATATGCGAAAATACCTCGCTCGGCTTGCCTTGGGTGAGCAATCTGCCGTCGTTGATGATGATGACTCTGTCGGCTCTCGCTGCTTCGTCCATGTAGTGAGTGATGAGTACCACCGTAATCCCAAGCTCGTTTTTGAGTTTGTCTATTGCCTCCATGACTTCTTGCCTGCCTCTGGGGTCAAGCATGGCCGTAGGCTCGTCAAACACGATGCATTTGGGGCGCATGGCGATGATTCCCGCTATGGCGACGCGCTGCTTCTGTCCGCCCGAAAGCTTGTGGGGAGCGTGACGGCGGTATTCGTACATACCGACCGCTTTGAGAGCGTCGTCCACAATCTGCCGCATTTCGGCCGACGGCACGCCGAGATTTTCGGGGCCGAAGGCGACGTCCTCCTCCACGATGGTGGCGACAAGCTGGTTATCCGGATTCTGGAACACCATGCCTACCGTGCGCCTTATCTCGGTGAGCAGACTGTCGTTGAACGTGTCCATCCCGGCGACGTACACCTTGCCGCCGCTCGGCAGCAAAATGGCGTTCATATGCTTGGCAACGGTGGATTTGCCTGAACCGTTGTGTCCCAGCAGCGCGACGAACTCTCCCCGGCGGATGTCGATGGATATGCCGTGAAGCACCTCCTTCGGGGGGGAATCGTCGTTGCTTTCGTATTCAAAATACACATTCTGAAGCGAAATCTGAATCTCTCCGCCTTCATCCGACGGATTTGAGGTAATGTTGATGTTTTCCATAATACATTCCTATTCGGTATAAAATGATTAGAGCCTGTTCAGCGTCAATTGTCAGCCCGCCACGAAGCCGTCGCTCCGCAGGGCAGAATCAGCCCTGTCTCGGTCACGGGAAGTCCTATCTCATCGGCAGAAATGCTTCCGCCGAATTTCGGCTTGAGTATCGCGCCGTTGAGATAATTCATCACCGAAGGACTCAGCCCGGTGGTGTAGCTGTTGATATTGAAAAATAACGGATTGTCGGTCAGGACATTTGAGCAAAGCTCCACGAGGGAATAGATCTGCTCTTCCAGCTTCCAGACCTCACCTCCGGGACCTCTTCCGTAACTCGGAGGATCCATGATGACGGCGTCATAACGGTTGCCCCGGCGTATCTCCCGCCGGACAAATTTGATGCAGTCGTCCACAATCCAGCGCTGCGGCAGCTTGTCAAGTCCCGATGAAGCGGCGTTTTCACGCGCCCACTGTGTCATGCCTTTGGACGCATCCACATGGCAGACATTCGCTCCCGCCGCAAGACAGGCAAGCGTCGCTCCGCCGGTGTAAGCAAACAGATTCAGCACCTTCACCGGACGGTTGGCGCTGCGTATCATCTGAGCCATGTCGTCCCAGTTGACCGCCTGCTCAGGAAAAAGGCCTGTGTGCTTGAAGCCCATCGGCTTTATGTTAAAGGTGAGTGACCGGTAGCTCACCTGCCACACGTCCGGGATTTTTTTCATTATCTCCCACTGACCGCCGCCCGTAGAAGAGCGGTGATATCTAGCATGGGCATTGCGCCACAGGGGATTTTTCTTCGGGGTATTCCAGATGATCTGGGGGTCGGGTCGGATGAGAATAATGTCGCCCCAGCGTTCGAGACGCTCGGCGGATGAGGCGTCAATCAGTTCATAGTCCTTCCAGTCTGTTGAATATCTCATTTGATTCAGCTTTCCTTTTTGACATTCATGTAATTTTCGCTTTCCGCCTGCTGGACAGCCGGCTTGGATGGCTGCGCCTCGGCGTGCGAACGGCGATAAATGGAAGCGCCGTCGGTCACTCTGAGATTCTTGCGCACCAGAGCCTCTGCCTTTTCTATCACCTTGCTGACCTGCGCCGACTTGATTCCCTCAACAATGATCTCCACCTTGTTGCTTTCGGGACGGTACATCATCACTCTGCCATCGCCCGAAAGGTAAGAGCGAAGCACACGGATTTCTTCTTCCAGATCGGTGGTGCGAAGCACGGGAATAAACGCGCCGGAAGGAATCATCACAGACGCCGCGCTTCGAATCAGCTTCGGCAGATCTTCGGATATCTCTCCGATGGTCATGCCCATGCGGTTCATACAGCTCAGAAGCATGACAGCCGTCAAAAGTCCGTCCGGAACATACGAACGGCGCGGAAATACGATTCCCGAGAAGCGGTCAACGGCCATGATCACCGAATCAAAGCCGGCGTATTCCTCCGCCAGATAGCTGTAATCGCCCGTAACGGTGCGGATTTCGGCTCCCATTGACTTGATGTAGGGTGCCAGCGCTATGTGGCAGTTGTCGCTCAGCATGATAATCGGAGTGGTTTCTTCATTGTTGTCCGCCCTGCCGTAGACCCTGCCGAATACTTCGGCCAATCTCTCGCTGTCGAGCAGTCTGCCGTCCGGCAGCACCACAATGCACATCTCGCCGTCGGCACTGAATGAAAATCCGATATCGCTCTCGGTATCCTTTACATAATCTATCAGCACCGAAGGATTTTCAAATGATGAAACATAGGGGTCGGCGCTGTCAATTTTGCTGTCCATCACCGAAACATTGGCCCCGAGCTGTTCGAGAACATATTTTGCAAACGGCGCAGCCGCGCTGTCGGTATAATCGACGGCGATTTTGATGTTTTCAAACATGGTAAATCCCGAAGCGTCAACGAGGTTGCGCTGGTACATTCCGACTGTTGCGGGATCAGCCTGCCTGATTCTGCCCGACTGCTTGCTGCTGAGCGACGATCCGCCGTCGATGGCAGCCTGAATGGACTGAAGCTGCTCGCCTGTGACCTGTCTGCCGTCCTTCTGATAGAATTTCAATCCGCTCACGTCAAAGTCATATTTTCCACCCGTCACCATAACGCCCATGATCGCGTCACACGCGCAGGTGAGATAAGATACCGCTCCGGAAGGCACCAGCCCGAGCGTGATCACATCGGCTCCCGAAGCACAGAGTGCCGCGCAGACAGCGGAAGTCATCATATCGGCCGCCGGGCTTGCGTCATGTCCCACAACCACCTTGCAGCGTTCGCCCCGGGAGGAGGAATATCCGCCCAGCTTGGTGAAAGCGGCGGCGGCGGCGTGTTCGGCCTGGTATATATCTATCGTTTCGCCCAGCATTCCGTAGAATGCGGAACGGTCGTTTGTAATTTTCATTTATTGAAACATTCCCTTCAAAAATATAAGCAAAAAAGCAAAAATCAGTCAAACAGCGATTGCTGCTGAGGCGCGCTATCCTGCGCCGGAGGCTTCATTCCCAGATGAAGATACGCGGCGTTAGTCACGCAGCGACCCCTGGGAGTGCGGGCGAGAAATCCGATCTGCATCAGATACGGCTCGTAAACGTCCTCTATGGTGACGGCTTCCTCTCCTATGGCCGCCGCAATGGTTTCCAGTCCGACGGGGCCGCCGTTGTAATACTTTATAATGCCCGAAAGCAGCAGACGGTCGATCTTGTCCAGTCCAAGTTCGTCGATCTCCTGCCGGTCGAGAGCCATTCGGGCGATGTCACAGGTAATCACTCCGTTGCCCACCACCTGCGCGAAATCGCGCACGCGTTTGAGCAGACGGTTGGCAATGCGGGGCGTTCCGCGCGAACGTGAAGCAAGCTCCAGCGCCCCTTCGCGGTCAATGGCAATGCCGAGTATTCCCGCTGAGCGCTCCACAATATCGGCAAGCTGCTCAGTGGTGTACAATTCAAGCCGCAGCACCACGCCGAAGCGGTCGCGCAGAGGGGCGGAAAGCTGCCCGGCACGGGTGGTCGCTCCCACCAGGGTGAATTTGGGCAGCGGCAGATGATAGCTCATGGCGCCCTGTCCCTTGCCGGTGATGATGTCAATGGCAAAATCCTCCATTGCCGGGTAGAGAATCTCCTCCACCGTGCGTGAAAGGCGGTGTATTTCGTCGATGAACAGCACGTCTCCGGGATTGAGTGAACTGAGCAGCGCCGCCAGATCGCCGGGGCGTTCGATGGCCGGACCGGAGGTGATGCGCAGACCCACGCCCATTTCATGCGCGATGATTCCCGCAAGTGTGGTCTTGCCCAGTCCCGGAGGTCCGTAGAGCAGGCAGTGATCGAGGCTCTCGTGACGCGCAAGCGCCGCGCTGATGTAGACCGAAAGATTCTGCTTGACGGTGTCCTGACCGATGTAGGAGCCAAGCGTCTGCGGACGCAGAGGATTTTCGGTATCCGCGTCGTCGGGATTGTATTCCGGCGCAACGATGCGGTTTTCAAAATCGGTGTCGTCTGAATCGAAATAGGCGCTTTCGGCTTCGTCAAACGACACCGATTGAATTTCGCTGTCATGTTTCTTTGATTTCTTCATATATCCATCACATTCCCTTAGCCATTTCGATGAGAGCCAGACGGATGATCTCCTCTGTCGGCAACGACGCATCCAGCTTTGCCACCAGCTTGGCAGCTTCGGCGGACTGACAGCCCAGCACCATCAGGGCATTGATGGCCGCGGCGGCATTGCTTGAAACCGATACCACTCCGGCTTTTGCGCCCGTGGGAAGCTCGGCAGGTGCGCCCATGCTCTTGAACTTGTCCTTTAATTCCAGCACGACGCGCTGGGCAATCTTGGGTCCCACTCCGTTGGCGCGGGTAATCGCCTTGTAGTCTCCCGAACCTACCGCAAGTGCCACGTCCTCCGGTGTGAGGGTGGAGAGAATGGAGATCGCCGCCTTCGGGCCGATACCGGACACCGAAATGAGCATTTTGAAGCAGCTCAGCTCGGTCTTTTCCGAAAAGCCATAGAGTGTAATCGCATTCTCGGTGACGCTCATGTAGGTGTACAATGTCACCGTGGAACCCTGCTGCGGCAGCCGCGTTATCGTAGACATCGAAGTGAAACACTGAAAGCCCACTCCCCCGCATTCCACAACCACATAATTAGGCTCGGCGGCGACATACTTGCCGGTGAGACTGTAAATCATAGCAATAAACCTCAGTTCTTCTGATAATAATATGTTTTCGGCAGGCGCTTGGTAACCGTACAGTTCTGACCGTGGCATATGGCAATCGCGAGCGCGTCGGCTGTGTCGTCCGGCTTAGGTATCTCTTTCAGACAGAGCAGACGGCGGGTCATTTCCTGCATTTGCGGCTTGATAGCCTGTCCGTAACCCGTTACCGCCTGCTTGACCTGTAGAGGCGTATATTCAAATACCGGTATCCCCTTGAGCTGCGCCGCCAGAAGTATCACGCCACGTGCCTCGGCGACGCCGATGACGGTCTTGGCGTTGTTGGTGTAATAAAGCCTTTCAATGGCGAGAGCCTCCGGCTTGCGCTTGTCTATAAGCTCCAGGGTGCGTTTGAAGATGATCTCCAGACGCTTTTCAAACGGGTCGGTTGATGTGGTCGTTATCGAGCCGTATTCCACCGGCACAAATCGGGGGGGATCGTATCGCACAAAGCCGAAGCCCACCAATGCATATCCCGGGTCAACGCCCATTATCATCATATTCGTTACCCTCTTTGCGTTTGGCATTATGATTCTATTTATTATAACACAGCCATACAGCAAAATTCAATATATATTTTGCTAAATAACGAGGAAATCAGTTTGCAGTTATTGATCAATCTCACGCAGTACGGATATGAGACAGTCAATCTCCTCCGCCGAGGTGAATACTGACGGACATATTCGCACCGTGCCTGTTGCCTGCGTTCCCTTTGCCCTGTGCGCTTCGCCTGCGCAGTGCAGACCCGCGCGAACGGCAATCTCACGCTCTCCCAAACGCTGCGCCGTTTCGTCCGACGGCATTCCGGTGAGATTGAACGACAGAAGCGGCACATGGCTGGCGCTCTGCGGTCGAAGCGTGTAAAGCTCGCACTCCGGCATGGAAGATATCGCATCGTATGCGCGGCAGATCAGGCTCATCTCGTGGGCTTCCAGACGTTCGCGTCCGACCGATTCGATAAAGCTCATTCCCACGTCAAGCGCGGCAATAGCCGGCACGTTTAATGTGCCGCTCTCCAGCCGGTCGGGCAGGAATTCGGGCTGCGTATTGATTCCGGAGAGACTTCCCGTGCCTCCCTCGATCACAGTGGACAGCTTTATATCGTTGTTGATCACGAGCAGTCCGAGTCCCATAATGCCGTACAGTCCCTTGTGTGCCGGCATACACAGAAAATCCGCGTGAAGCGTTCGCAGATCAAGTTCGGCAGTTCCGGCGCTCTGTGCGCAATCCACACCGAACAGAATCCCGTTCCGGTGCGCAAGCCGGCCTATTTCATCAATTGGCAGCTTTATACCGAACACATTGGACGCATGGGTGCAGAAGATCATTTTTGTATTGACCCGCATTTTCCTGCGGAACTCGGCAATTGTCGCTTCATCGTCTGCCTCGTGTACGTGGGCAACGCTGAACTGCACGCCCTTTCTGGCAAGCTGCATGACCGGACGGGTTACAGCGTTATGCTCCATATCGGAAATAATGACATGATCGCCCGCTGAAAGCACTCCTTTGAGCACGTAATTGATCGCGTGGGTGCATGAAGGCGTGAAGATCACATTTTCCGGCGCCTTGGCTCCAAAGAATCCGGCGGCATGGCACCGGCATTTGTACACTGTCTCGGAGGACAGCGCCGCCATTGCGTAATTTCCCCGCCCGGGATTGGCTCCCCGTGAGGAAAGCACATCCGCTATTGTCGCCGCGGTACCTCTCGGCTTGGGCCATGTGGTTGCGGCATTGTCAAGATAGATCATTTTTTAGTCCCCCTTACGGTGCGGCACTTCGTATTTGGTCACGGCAGAACCATAATGCCCGCCGAACGCAGAATTTTTTCGGCCGTCCACAGACTTGCTTCCTCCACTGTGATGGAATAAATGCAGCCGTACTTGCCACCCGAATCTGAAATTCTGCGCAGATCACACGGAATTCTGCTTTGTTTGAGCAGCTCACAGCCCCTCATCGCAAGGGTATAAGAGCCTATTTTGATTGTGGCTTTTGCACATGTGTTATGCATGATCGTTCACCTTCCTTGATTTTTTTAATTTAAAACAAAAAAGCCGGTCGGCTATTATGCTCAATAACATAATATGCCGCGACCGGCCTGTTGCGTTATAAAATTTTCATTCACGCCAAAAGTCACACAAGCAATGCCACTGCGTGCGCCGCCATTCCTTCGCCGCTTCCGGTGAATCCCAGTCTTTCCTCGGTGGTGGCCTTGACGCTCACAAGCGAAACGTCTATGCCGCAGGCTTTTGCGATATTGGTACGCATTGCCGCGATGTGCGGAGCCAGCTTGGGCGCCTGCGCGAGTACCGTGGAATCAATATTGCCTATCTCATAGCCGGCCTCGCGGACGACACGGCACACCTCAGCCAGCAACATCATGCTGTCGGCGCCGAGAAACCTGTCATCATTGTCCGGAAAGAGATGCCCGATGTCGCCCAGAGCTGCCGCTCCAAGCAGTGCGTCGGAGATCGCGTGCGCCAGCACATCCGCGTCGGAATGTCCCAGCAAGCCCTTTTCATAGGCGATTTCAACGCCGCCAAGTATCAGCTTCCGCCCCTGGGCCAGCCTGTGAACGTCATATCCGTGTCCGATTCTCATAGCAGATCAATCCTCCGGTTCAAAGCCTACGCCCGCGACAAACTCCCGGACAATGTGGCGGTATCTGTGATAGATCGCCTCGCCTACCTGAATCAGATCGTCGCTGCTTTCATCGCCGCACAGCATGGCGAAGGCCTGCGCGACACGACGCTTCGGGTCTCCGTCGCGACGGTACGCAAGGTAATAAAACGTGAAGGAACCGGTTGCGCTCATATCATCATAGAGCTTTGGATTTTCCTTTTTGAGCGTATCATAAAAGACATTCAGCGCCGTGCCTACCAGCGCTTTGCCCGGGATATACTGCTCCAGCCCGATAATCATTGAGAACACCATCAGCATGCTCCTGTGCAGCAGCATGGGGTCAAATTCATCGGGCAGCGCAAACACGCCCGAATTCAGATCCGGCATGCTGCGGTCTATCTCCATGACCAATGAAGCGCCAAGCTGCATGGCACGTCTGATATTGCGGCTGCCCTTTTTTTCGTTGATGAGCTTTACATACTCACTGTCCTCCGGAGCCGCGTTGGATTCGCTGTCTCCGCTGAATATCTTTACATCTCTGTCATCTGTGAAATCGTTTGCCATCTTTCATGCCTCCGTGTTGTTAATGATTTATAGTCCCGCACTCACCTGATCGAAACGTTCGATCATTTCGTCGGTGGTAGTAAATGAACCCAGCGTCAGACATCTGTCGGATTCACAGAAATAGCCGTGGAAATCTGTGCCGCCGGTCAGCAGAAGTCCGTGACGCTCCGCCGCCTGCCGGATGATTTGCATGTGTTCCGGCGTGTTGCGCGGGTGATTCAGCTCGATACCGTGGATTCCGGCTTTGATCAGATCGTCCAGCGCGGCTATGCTGCCGTAGACCGAAGGATGTGCCAGCACAATCACGCCTCCCGACTCGCGCAGATAGCGCATGGCTTCCAGCGAATCGGTCTGCTTCACCGCAACAAAGCAGCTTCCGTCCTTGGGATTGAAAAGCCTGCGGTAAAGCTCGCCGTACATTTCTTTGGCAAGGCCCGCCTTCATCAGCGCAAGCATGATGTGCTGCTTGCCGATAAATCCGGATTCGCTCACGCCGTCCGTCACCATTTCCTCGGTGATCGGGTATATCTTTGTCGCCTTGTTCACCATAGCGAGAGTCGCTTCGGTGCGGGCTGCGGTCTCACGACTGAGCAATTCCTCAATGGCATCGGGGCGTTTGACCTGATAGCACAAAATGTGCACCTTGTTGCCATGGTTATAGTCAAAAGTAGAACATTCAACGCCATTGATCACGCGAATGCCCATGCTTTCTCCCAATTTGTGAGCATCATAAGCCCCTGAATAATAGTCGTGATCGGTAATGGCAAGGGCCGTCAGCCCAATCTGCCTGGCCAGCCTTATCACAAACTCCGGGGAATCCGAACCGTCAGAACGATTGGTATGGCAATGCATATCCGCTGCCAAAAAAATCACTTCCTGAAAATAATCATAAGCGCCGCAAGAGTATTCCCGCTGACGCTTATAATTATACACTATATAGGCTGCAAAAACAAGAACAAATTTATAAAATACATCAAAAATCACATGATTATTTTATCTGTACCATGCGATATGTCCACAGGTTCTAATCGGCGTCATTCATACCGTCCTTGGGCAGAGTGAAGCGGAACAGCACTCCCTCAGGGGTATTTTCGGCGCTGTAGCTTCCCCCGTGCAGATGGATAATCGAGCTGACAATTTTCAGCCCAAGCCCGGAGCCGCCGTACTTTCGGGTTCTCGCCTTGTCCACCTTATAGAAGCTCTCCCAAATTCGCTCCAGACTTTCCTCCGGAATGTGGCTGCCGGAATTGAATACCGTGCAAGTCACCGAATTTCCTTCATCGGCAGTCTCAATAGAAATATGACCTCCGTCGGGGGTATGGTGACGGGCATTGGAGAGCAGGTTGTTGATAACCTCCTCTATCTTTCCGCAGTCCGCCAGAACCGTACAGTTCCCGGAAGAGCTGAATCCCGTGGTAATGCCGTGTTCCGAAAAGATATAAGACATCGTCTTAAGACGCTCCTCAGCAAGCTCGGCCAGGCTGAATTCGCTCAGATCCAGAACCGCACCCGATTCCAGCTCCGCCAGGTCGAGCAAACGGACGGCAAGACTGTTGAGCTTGACGGCTTCATCGGAAATCACGCTGCAATAATAATCCTTTTCATCGCTGTTGATATTGAGCTGCAATCCCTCGCAGTAGCCCATGATAATCGCAAGCGGCGTCTTGAATTCATGTGAGATGTTGGAAATCATTTCCCTGCGCATGAGGTCAATTTTTTCCTTTTCTTCGATGTCTTTTTTGAGCTGCGTATTGGCAACACTCAACTGACCGATTTTGTTTTCCAGCTCGGAGGACAGGTGATTAATGCTTTCAGCCAGTTGCCCAAGCTCGTCATTGGAACGGATTTCCAGCTTGACGCTGAAATCCATATCGGCAAGCTGTTTGGTCGCCTGGTTGATACGAAGTATCGGACGAACGAAATTGGAACACAGCACGACCGAAACCAATCCGCTTATGATCATGGCAAAAATGCCAAGAACCAATGCGTAATCATTGAACGCCGCAACGGCGTCCTCAATGGCGGACAGTGATGTATTCATCAGAATATGATAATAAACCGTTTCATTGTCCTCAGTCATCGGAATCACCGAGTAAAGGCTGAGATAGTTGGTGTTGGTCTTGGGGTTGCGGCGCCTGCTGATGGCGGGAGAGGAAAGCGTGCCTTCCCCGCGGTATTCCTTCTCGGACATCTCAAACAGGCTGTTGAAAAACTGCCTTGCACCGTCATAATGATCCGGATGGCTTAACGCAGCCATGCCGTCGCTCTCAAAATATAAAATCCTGAGGCTGTCGTCAAGAATAATCATGCGGATATTGCCGTCCTCTTCAAACGATTTAAGCTTCATAGCCAGCTTGTCGGAGGCATATCCGGTATCGTCCGCGTCGGTCAGATCAAGCGCCGATATCTTGAGAAGGGTGGAAGTCAGTTTTTTCTCCTTCATGTAGTTGTAATATGGCTGGAGAAGGAGCGTATTGGAGGAAAAGATAATCACCAGAAAAAGCAGTATCACTCCGAAGGTTATGAGAAAAAGGCGCACACGGATAGGTAAATTGCCGGTACGCCTGCCAACTCTGTTAAGTTTTTCCCGCAATTTGTGCAGCGGACGCATTGGATTGGATTTGTGCAGCTGCAACTATTTCACCTCAAGTCTGTAACCTACACCCCGCACGGTGACAATCATATTGCCCGATTCGCCGAGCTTGGAACGGAGCTGCTTGACATGGGTATCAACGGTGCGCAGATCACCGAAATAATCGTAATTCCACACGCCGTTCAGAATCTTTTCGCGAGAAAGTGCAACGCCCTTGTTTTCCAGGAAATAGAGCAGAAGATTGTATTCTTTGGGCGTGAGTTCCAGCGGCTTGTCCTTGACATATGCCACATGAGCCACATCGTCAATGCTGATGTCGCCGCACACACGGCGGTTTTCATTGATCTTTCCTCCGCGTTTGAGCAACGCTTCCACCCTTGCCACCAGCAGACTCGGAGAGAACGGCTTTGTGATATAATCGTCGGCGCCCAGCCGGAAACCGCCGAGCTGATCGTTCTCGGTGCTTTTGGCGGTCAGCAGAATCACAGGCACGTTGCTGCTGCGGCGTATTTCGGACAATACCGTCCAGCCGTCCAGCACGGGCATCATCACGTCGAGAATAATCAGATCGGGGGCCGGATCGCCGGTGGCAATGCTCAATGCCTCTCCACCGTCGGCAGCCTCAATGATTTCGTATCCCTTGCGGGACAGAAAATCTCCCACAAGCTTCCTTATTCTGTCCTCGTCATCAGCGACAAGTATTTTCACAGAATTACCGTTAGCGTATGATTGGCTCATAAATAAACACCTCATATGTATCGTGAAAAAATAGAAAAAATCAACCATTATTCCCGTTCAATCACATAAATCGTCTTGCAGAAAAAATGCTGTACTTTCACTTCTATTATACATCATATTAATGTGCTAAAGTTTATTTATATATGAGTTTTTTTTAAGTTTATTGTGATATTCTGGTGATACAACCGGTCAAAGCCGCAAATTCCGCAGCTTTTTGCGTTATCTCAATGTCATTTTTCGACTTTGCAAGCGGATGATCGGTACCGCTGCGCACCACCCGGCAGACAAGCTCACAGTTGGTCACAGTGAATATCTTTTTCAACTGAGCTGTCGCAAAATCGCCGTTTTCTTCCTCCGAACCCGCCGAAAGAAGCAGCGCCACCGGACGGCGCCCGGCAATTGGCGGACGCTTGCCGAGAAAAAAACGCGCACTGTAATACCGCTGCATCCGGTCGAAAATAGCCTTCAGCGGCGCCGGATAGGACATATTGTAAACCGGAGAAGCAATCACTATACCGGCAACCGCTTCAAAATCGGCAAAGAATCCGTCCATGTCGTCCATGACGCAGCCCTCATACTCACGGCAGGCACGGCAGTCGATGCAGGGAGCGTAAGCGCTGTCGTAGGCGTCGTAGGCCACGAATTGCGCATCAAGCTCCCGCGTGAATTGAAGCAGCATATCCGCCGAATCGCCGTCCTTGCGCGGACTGCCGCTTATGGTCATAATAACAGGTATCATGCCGTCAGTGCGAATGGTGCTCGCAGTAGGCGCATACCTTGCCCTTTGGCGTGTCGATGGACATGGGCGGCAGGTATGTCTCCAATTGGGTAATGCATTTGGGGTTGCGGCATACAAATTCGCTGTCGGTACGGGGCTTTTCGGGCTGACGGCTCTCATGCTCAGAAGTCAGACGGATAATGAGCGCCATTC
Organism: uncultured Eubacteriales bacterium; assembly: GCA_900322085.1. Classification (GTDB taxonomy): domain Bacteria; phylum Bacillota; class Clostridia; order Oscillospirales; family Acutalibacteraceae; genus RUG762. Next base: position 20,992 of record ONYN01000101.1, read on the forward strand.
TGCCGTACATGCCGTAAAGTGTCTGCTGGAAGTAATAGGCTCTGGGATCGTCGTCCACCTCATAAGAAATCTCATCCACCCTCGGCAGCGGGTGAAGCACGCAAAGATCAGGCTTGGCCAGCGCCATCTTTTTGCCGTCCAGCACAAAGACGCCCTTTTGTGCCTGATATTCCTCCGGGGACTCAAACCGCTCCTGCTGTATGCGGGTCATGTAAAGCACATCCAGATAAGGAATCGCTTCCTCGATGGTGCTGACCTCGGAAAAACTGCATCCGCAGGCGGTGACATAATCCTTGATGTAATCCGGCATAGCAAGCGTCCGGGTTGAGATGAAGACAAAGGAATTGCCTCCGTAGCGTGCCATGCATTTACAGAGCGAGTGAACCGTCCGGCCGTTGGCAAGATCGCCGCACATGCCGATCACGAGATTGTCTGTCCTTCCGGCCACATTACGCAGGGTCACAACGTCGGTGAGCGTCTGCGTGGGGTGCAGATGTCCTCCGTCGCCGGCGTTGACCACCGGCACGCTGGAATAAAGCGACGCTGCCATAGCGGCACCTTCCACCGGGTGACGAATGGTGAGAATATCGGTGTATCCGCTCAGCACCGTTACCGTATCCTTGAGGCTCTCCCCCTTGGCTACCGATGTGGAACCGGGGTTGTCAAAGCCGATGATCTTGCCGCCCAGTCGAAGCATTGCCGACTGGAACGACATCTGGGTGCGTGTGGAGGGTTCATAAAACAGTGTTGCCATCAGCTTGTCCCTGCAAGCGCTGCTGTAGTGTGTAGGGTGCTTGCTGATGCGGCACGCCATATCTGTTATATCATCGAGTTCCTCAAGCGAGAGCTGATTTAAGTCGATCAGGTTTCTTGTTGCCATTTCGCATTGACTCCTTGATTGGATTATATGTTTTTATTATAACATCAAAAAACCATAAAGGCAATATTTTTTAGTCAGATAACCAGGGCAAAATTGTCATTTTTTCCACCCTGCTCTGACAAAAAATCTGTTGCAATATTATCAAAATTGTGGCAAAATTAAATTGACGGTTTTATACCAACCAAAACGGAAAAATTCGGGTTTCATTAACAGGTGGAAGTGATGACAGATGATAACGCGCGACAGCGGATATCCCGTCGAAAAAAAGGATACGAAACTTGACCAGAAAGCAGCGGACGCATTGATTATCAGAATTGCTTCGGGAGATATGTCGGCTCTTGCATCGCTGTACCGCGCTATGTACGGCGAGATATTCGGATATCTTTACTCCATGCTTGGCGGCGACAGGTTAAGCGCGGAGGATCTGGCGCAGGATACCTTTGTCAGGGTTTACAAATACGCTCCCAAATTCGCCGCCGAGGGACACGGACGTTCCTGGGTCTACCGGATCGCCGGCAGACTCGCACTGACTCACCTGGCAAAGAATTCCGAGTGTACGCAATGTTCGCAGGAGCTTTCCGAAAATCTTCCTGACAGCGCAAGGGTGGAGGAACGCGCACTGGATTCTCAGGCGATCGCACAGGCAATAGCGGCGCTTTCCACCGAGGAAAGGCAGATCGTATCTTTGCACGCCGTTGCGGGTCTGACGCTCAGGGAGATTTCCGAAACCCTCGGTCAGCCGCTCGGTACGGTCAAATGGCGGCACGCTGAGGCAATCAAAAAGCTCAAGACAATGCTCGACGACACTCATCATTGAAAGGAGGCGCTGGAATGGCTATGAAATCAGGCAATGAACACGAACTTTGCGACATGGAGAGAGCAGTCCGCGAGGCAATCGGAAAAAATGCCGGGCAGACCCGGCAGCCTCCTTTTGCCGGAGTAGCGGGAAGAATCGCCGCGGGGGAACCTGCCGAAAGCTTCGAGCGCTTCTTTGAAACCGACGTTTCCTTTGTAAATCCGGACTCCGCTTCGGCAAACAGAGCAATGAGATGGGGCTGGACTTCTGTGCTTGGCATTACGGCTGCGGCAGTGTTGGTCCTGACACTGGGAGGAATTATGCTCAGTGTATTATTCGGCAGTTCCGCGGTGAAATCCGAGTCTGCGTACGACTCGGCAGCATCTGCAAACAAATACGGACTGGAGGAAAACGGCGCAGCTTTTGAGGATAATTGCGCCGAAGATTGTGTTTCATATTCCGACCTGAACGGAAACGACACCGATAATTCATACAGTGAATCCTCTTTTCCGTCAGGCACTGTGAGGAAATAAGATGGACAAAGATGACGCAGGATTTTTCGTCTATGACAAGGCGGAGAAGCGCAGGAATACTTGGTGTATTCCAAGCTTTGACAACGAAGTCATAGGCGGAAA
>ONYN01000083.1 GCA_900322085.1 uncultured Eubacteriales bacterium
CGACCGAGCAAAACGCGCTTGGATTTAAAATGGGGTTGGGCGAATACCAATAAAGCAGATTGTCAGGATTTGCCTTGCTCCGAGTGAAGAAAAAACTCCGAATAAAAATTGACCAACTCCCCTATTTACGCTGCTTTTCAAATTTTACAATTACCTATTTACCTAATCAAAGGAGAAAATTTCTTATGACCATACGCAGGGCTTCCAAAAATGACATACCGGCGCTCAGCGAACTGCTGCGGCAGGTCTGCAATGTGCATTATCAGGGCAGACCCGACCTTTTCAGACCGGACGGTACAAAATATACCCCGGACCAGCTAACAGAGTTAATAGAGGACGACAGTCGGCCGATATTCGTCGCCGATACGGAGAACGGCGTAAAGGGATACGCCTTCTGCGTGTTCAAGCAGCACCTGCATGACACATGTGTGACCGATATTAAAACGCTCTACATAGACGATCTCTGCGTGGACGAGCTGTGCAGAGGGCAGCACATTGGACGGCAGCTTTATGAATATGTGCTTCAATTTGCCAGGGAATCCGGCTGCTACAATGTCACACTCAATGTGTGGAGCTGCAATCCCTCCGCGATTCAATTCTATGAGAGCTGCGGGCTTGTGCCGCAGAAAATCGGCATGGAGAAGATTCTGTGATGTAAGGAGCGTGATTACATGGATATACTGGGAAATCTCTACAAAAAAATCGCTTCGCTGATACTCTGCTTTTTCAGCGTGATAGGTCTGGCTACAGGGGTCAGGAATTTGGCGGGAGGCGAAAAGAAGCGGCTGGGAATCGTCGGCGGAGCGGACGGACCTACAGCCATCTTCATTGCCAAGGACGACAATCCGGTAAGGACATTTCTGAAATTCATAGCCACATGGTCAACAATTACGGCGGCAATTTCAACTCTGCTGCTGGCGCTTATCAAAAAATATACAGAGGACTGATGAATCAATGAAATCCAGAAAAGAATATTTCAATTCACGCAAGTCATTAATGCTTGCGGCATTGGCGCTTTACGCTCTGACATTCTTCCTTTTTCAGCTGTGCTTTATTATTCCCGAACATATAGTGGCGTTGCTTGTGATCATGTCAATGACACTGATGTTTGCCGTGATTTGCAGCATACTTGCCCGCCGCGCAAAGACCTACCTATTCTGTCCGAAGTGCGGTTCCAATAAGTTCGTCAGGGTTTCGCTCTTCGGTATTCCCGATTCCATAACCGACGAATGTCCCGACTGCCACGAAAAAATTGAGCTTTATAAGTCTGTGAATCTGGATTGATATTTTAGGTGATATTGTATGTCGAAATTTCTGCTGAGGCTCTCCCAATCACGCGTAATTCCGGGAGGAATTACCGCTCCGCTTGGCTTTAAGGCCGCAGGAATACACAGCGGTATGCGTCGCAACAAGAGCAAGCGCGATCTGGCAATGGTTCGCTGTGACGTCAGGTGCGCGGCGGCGGGAGCATATACGCAAAACCTGGTCAAAGGCGCGTCAATTGCCGTTACTCGCGAGAATCTCTCGGACGGATATGCGCAGGGAATCATCTGCAACAGCGGCAATGCCAACACCTGCAATGCCGACGGCGAGCAGAAGGCGCGTGAAATGTGCCGTATTGCCGCCGCCGCTATGGGCATTTCACCGGAGGACGTGATTGTGGCTTCCACAGGCGTGATCGGGCAGGTGCTTCATCTCGATCCGATACGCAATTCCGCGGCGGAGCTTGCTTCACGCCTGCGTTATGACGGCGGCTCAGAGGCGGCGGACGCCATACTCACCACCGACCGCTACCGCAAGGAGATTTCCTTTGAATATGACCTTTGCGGCACGACGGTTCGATTCGGAGCAATGGCGAAGGGTTCGGGAATGGTTCACCCCAATATGGCGACCATCCTCTGCTTCATCACCACCGACACGGCCATTACCCCCGAAATGCTCCGCAAGTCGCTTGCCATAGTGGTGCCGCAGACCTTCAACATGGTTTCGGTAGACGGAGATACCTCCACCAACGATACAGCGGCGATCATGGCTTCAGGGCTGGCTGGAAATCCGATGATCGACAGCGAGGGATATGCCTTCGACCGGTTCACTCACGCGCTTAAGGCAATCTGCGTTACTATATGCCGGGAGCTTGCCCGGGACGGCGAAGGCTCCACACGTCTGCTGACATGCACCGTTCACGGCGCGGTCGACAAGGAAAACGCCCGCATTATCGCAAAGTCCGTCATATGCTCGAGTCTGGTGAAGGCAGCGATATTCGGTTCGGACGCCAACTGGGGCAGAGTTCTGTGCGCAATAGGATATTCCGGGGCGAAGTGCGACATTTCCAATGTGGAAGTGGCGTTTGTCTCGGACCGGGGCAGGATTATTGTCTGTCAGAACGGCGCCGGAATTGATTTTGACGAAGCAAGGGCGAAGGAGATCCTGCTGGCCGACGAGATTATGATTGACATAAGCTGCGGAAGCGGCGACGGCAAGGCGGAAGCCTACGGCTGCGATCTTACCTACGATTATGTGAGAATCAGCGGAGATTACCGGGCGGAGCAGCTTAGAGATATTTTGAAGAAATAGGTAGGAGAGTGACAATGTGCAAAATTCCCAAAAGAGATTACTTATTTTCAATATGGACGAATCCAAGGCTGCGCTCATCCGCACGCTCTGCGGCAATCTGAATGTGCGTCTTGTCAGGATATACCGTCCGCAGTACGGCGAAAGCATTGGGGCGCTGGCGGGAATTCCGACGTTTCAGATAACCAACCAGCCGTACCGGGGAGAGGATTTTCAGAATGAAATGATGGTGATGTGCGGCTTCAAGCCCGATGAGCTGGACGTTTTTCTGAAAGCCTACCGTGAAGCCGGCATTCCGCCTGTCTGGCTCAAGGCGACAGTTACGCCGCACAACATGACATGGAGCGCGGCACAGCTTTACCGCGAGCTTGCCGAGGAACACCGGCAGCTTCACGGCTGATTTTTCATATTGTTGTTAAAAAACGTCCGGCATATGCGGAAGCATATAGATATTATTACAATTATAAAAAGGAAGTAATTTTACCATGACAAATATTGAACACACCGAAAAGACCAAGCCTGATATTTCCACCGAGGACAGAGCCAATGTGCTCATTCAGGCATTGCCCTATATCCAGAAGTGGTCAGGCAAGACCATTGTCGTCAAATACGGCGGCAACGCAATGCTCAGTGAGGAACTTAAAGAAGCCGTTATGAGCGATATTGTGCTGCTTCAGCTGGTAGGTATCAACACTGTACTTGTACACGGCGGCGGTCCCGAAATCAATTCCATGCTCGACAAAATCGGCAAGGAAAGCAAATTTATAGGCGGTATGCGATATACCGATGAGGAAACAATGGAAGTGGTCCAGATGGTTCTGGCCGGCAAGGTCAACAAGAGCCTTGTGCAGCATTTGATGCACCACAGCGGCAAGGCGCTGGGTCTGTGCGGCTTGGATGGCAGAATGCTCATGGCGGAAAAGCTGATGAAGCAGGATGATCTCGGCTTTGTGGGAGAGATTGTCGAGGTCAACACAGGCATCATTGAGGATGCCATCGACAAGGGCTACACGCCTGTCGTCAGCACAATTGCCGGCGGTTACGGCGGAGAGGTCTATAATATCAATGCTGACACGGCGGCCGCGGAAATTGCCGCAAAATTAAAGGCGAGCAAGCTGATTCTTATGACCGACATCTGCGGGCTGCTGGCTGATAAGGACGATGAAAGCACTCTCATTCCCGTGGTGAATGTCAGCGAAGTTCCGCTGCTCAAAAAGCAGGGCATTATCTCCGGCGGCATGATTCCCAAGATTGATTGCTGCGTGGAAGCCGTTCGGCAGGGTGTCGGACGTGCGCACATCATTGACGGCAGAATTCCGCACTCGATACTTATAGAAATGTTCACCGATCAGGGCATCGGTACAATGTTTTATTAATTAAATGATAAATGATTAAAATACAAAGGAGGCTTTATAAAATGGCCAAAAATAAAATGGAAGCTGCCGTACAAATCAAGGCGGATATCATCAAAAACACCGTTATTCCCTGCGCAAAAATCAATTTATCCACGGAGTCTTGCGGCATATTCGACAGCAAGGTGGGCGGATTGCCCTATCTCCCGAACGGAGCGGAAGCTCCTACCGATTTCAAGGGTAATAAGCTCTTCCTGCTCGCCCAGATCAACTGCGGGGATATTGCGGAATTGCCCGACTTTCCCCATGAAGGAATGCTGCAATTTTTCATTCAGGACGATGACCTTTACGGCAGCCCTTTGACGGTTCCCTCACCGCAGAAAAACTGGCGCGTTGTCTATTACCCGCAAATCGACCGTTCTGTCGATCCTGCGGCCATTGCCGCTGTATATGCCGATATGCCCGAGATTGAATATACCCCCATCAATAACGAATGCAAAATGACGTTTGAAAGTTCCTCCGAAGGGCTTACCATTAGCGACTACCGCTTTGAGCAACTGTTCATTAAGCGATGGAACGAGGAATTTCCGGAGGACGAAGCGACAGGAATATTTGATCTGGACGACGATGTTTTTGACGTCATTTATTCCGGTGAGGACGCAAGCAATCCCACACACAGGATGGGAGGATATCCCTTCTTCACCCAGATCGACCCGCGTGACGAGGACTCCGCACAGTACGACACGCTTCTCTTCCAACTGGACACAGACTTCCGACCGGGAATCGGCGTGATGTGGGGAGACGTGGGCGTAGGCAATTTCTTCATCAACCGCGAGGCACTCAAACGGCTGGATTTCAGCGACGTGCTGTATAACTGGGACTGCGGTTGATTGCAATGACATTCACGCGCAGGTGTGATACAATAACCTGGCAGACAGAGTGGTTCGACTCATTTGGAAAAATAGACAAAAAGACGGCGCTCCGTTTTTTTCATTGCTTTGCGTTTGAAGAATCGGAGGCAAAATTTCTTTTCATTTTCATACTGATGAAAAAAGAAATAACCGCCGGGCTTCTCACTTCCATGGCGGTTATTTCTTTTAAATAATCCATTTTGGTCGGAGCGCCGTCTATTGCCGGACACTCTGTTTGTGCTTTTATTGTAGCGTACCTCTTGCCATTTGTCAATATTTTGCTATACTTATAGGGTAGATACACATTTGTTTGGAGTGACAATCATGGATTCAAAAGAAATCATTGAAAAATACAACAGCGCCGTCATCGGGAGCTACGGACGGCTTGATCTGGCGTTGGAAAGCGGCAGCGGCGCACAGGGCTGCAACGCCGACGGCAAAAAATATATCGACTTCGGCAGCGGCATCGGAACCAATTCCCTTGGCTATGCCGACAGCGAATGGGCGGACGCCGTAAGCGAGCAGGCACACAAGGCACAGCACGTTTCCAATTATTACTACAATTCCACCGCTGCGGAGTTTGCGGTCAAATTGACAAAAATGACCAGTACCGACAAAATATTCTTCGGAAACAGCGGCGCGGAAGCCAATGAATGTGCCATCAAAATTGCCCGCAAGCGTTCATTTGACAAATACGGCGATCAAAACCGCACTACGATCATTACGCTGGTCAATTCCTTCCACGGCAGGACAATAACGACTCTCTCCGCTACGGGACAGGATCATTTTCACAATTATTTCTTTCCCTTCACGCCGGGATTCAAATATGTCGAAGCCAACAACATACAGGCGCTTCGTCAGGCTGTCGACGATACCGTCTGCGCTATTATGTTTGAATTCATTCAGGGCGAAGGCGGAGTGAATGTGCTGGAGCAGGCATTTGTGGACGAAATATTCTCACTTGCAGCAAAGCACGACCTCGCCACCATTTCCGATGAAGTACAGACCGGAGTGGGACGCACCGCCAAGCTGCTTGCCGCCGAGTATTTCGGTGTAAAGCCTGATATTGTGACTCTCGCAAAGGGGCTGGGCGGCGGTCTGCCGATAGGCGTTTGTCTGACAAGGGGCGAATACGCCAGCGTGCTTACCCCCGGAACGCACGGTTCTACCTTCGGAGGAAATCCCGTTGTCTGTGCCGGCGGTCTGGTGGTTCTGCAAAGGCTTTCCGACCCGGAATTCATGGGTGAACTGGAGAAGAAGGCGGCCTACTTCCGCCGTTCTTTGGAAGCCCTGCCCAGAGTGAAGAGCGTCAGCGGACTGGGACTCATGCTGGGCGTGGAGCTGGACGGCATGGCGGCTTCGGACGTGCTGCAAAAGGCATTGGACAAAGGCTTGCTCGTGCTTACCGCCAAGACCAAGCTGCGCTGCCTGCCTCCGCTTACGATTACCTATGAGCAGATCGACGCGGGCATGGCGATTCTGCGCGAGGTACTGGAAAATGATTAAAACCTACACAACCAAACTCCCGGATAAACAATGGCTGATGTTGGGACTGATTTCGGACTTGGGGTGGATTGCCTATTTTGCGGGCTTTGCCCTCTATATGATCAGCGGCGCGGAGGGGTTGGAAACCGTCATTCTTTCCGCCCTGTTCCTGCTCGGCGGCCTGTGCGCTCTGACTGTGCTTGTGGGAATCATAGAGCTTATTTCGCAGAGGGTCAGACAACTCGACCGCAGGCTCAAAAGAATTCAGCTTGTCACCGGCTTTGGGTTTGTTATTTACGGTTCGCTTGCCGGCTTTTTGCTCAGCACCGCGGCGGTTTTCACAGATATTATCGGTGGCTATGAAACCGGAATGTGTTTTACCGCTCAGATCATAATGGCTGCCGGCGCACTCATCTGCTTTGCCTTCGGACTGCCGATCATGCGCTCATTCAAGCCGGATGAGCCGTAATCCGGGGTGACGGGAGGCAGGCTATGAGATTACCCCGCATGGCCCTGACGCTTTGCCATTGAGCGCCAGTTGATAAATCCGTAAA
>ONYN01000132.1 GCA_900322085.1 uncultured Eubacteriales bacterium
AATTGGTCGAGATGACAGGATTTGAACCTGCGGCTTCTGCGTCCCGAACGCAGCGCTCTACCAAACTGAGCCACATCTCGAAGTATTGAATTTCAAATTCAGCTTAATTATTTTACCACATAACATAGATTATGTCAAGCACAAAATTCAAAATAATTATATTTTTAAAAAAGCATTGTCATACGCAATAAAAAAATTGCATGTTTTGTATAGATTATATTGACAATGATTTTGCTATATAGTAAAATCATCGGTAGGTATAATTAAAATGAATGTCATGCCGTGTTCAGTCGCAATGTGATTTCCGGCGTGTTTCATTAAGAAAAGGAATGAATTTTCAATGAGCAATCAATCTTTGATCAAAAGAATACTATCAGGAATACTCGCAGTTCATGTATTGATGGCAATGACGATTTGGTCAATGCCGGTCATGGCGGAAAGCAGTGATGCACAGGAACCTGAAATTGAAATATATGATTCTGCCGGTCTTGCGGCAATTTCAGATCATCCGGACGGCAGTTACAAGCTTGCGGCGGATATAGACCTCAGCGGCATTGACTGGCATCCAATACCGTTTTGCGGAAAATTGGACGGATGCGGATATACCATTTACAATCTGACTGTAACAAGCGTAGGGGATGACACGCGCATCAGCACTGACGGCAATCTTATTGATTATGACACTGAATTTGCGGGGCTTTTTTCATCGATGGAAAATGCCGAGATAACCAATCTGGGCATCACAGGGGCTAGAATTGACATAATGGGCAGCACCCATTGCTTTGCGGCGATTCTTGCGGGATATTCAGACAGGTGTACTGTCACCGGCTGTTCGGTGAGCGGTCATGTGTATTTGCAGAACCATGGTGTCAATGCCGGTGTCGGAGGCTTTGTCGGATTTGGCACGGGATATTTTGACAGTTGCACCGCCGACGTTGAACTGATTTTTGAGGACTGCTATTTGGAGGACAGATGCGAGCAATTTCTCGGAGGAATTTTTTCATGCGGGATAGGGAATATTACAAATTGCAGCGTTAAGATTCAAGGATATGACTCCTGTCACGGATATGCTCATAACGGCGGATTGGTAGGATTGTATTATTATTGCAATACACATGTATTGAGAGGGTATATTCTGAATAACACCATACAAGGTCAGATCAGCTTTTTTGAGGATAACGAAAAAAGACGAGCCTTCTGCAAACCGGTTGCGGGTGAAATTATGTCTCTTGTGGAAATAGAGGAGAATGAATCGGATTTTATCCGTAATGAGGTCTTTGATTATGCAAAGGTACTTATGCCGGAAAAATGTCAGAACCCTGACTACGCCGAAACGGTCATACCGTCCGGATGTACGGAATGGGGATATACCCAACACAAATGCGGTACCTGCGGCTACTCGTGGAGGGATACCTATACTGCTCCGCATCACGAAGCAGGCGAATGGGTGATACAGATCGAACCTGATGCCGATCACAAGGGATTAAGAAAAAAATACTGCGCAAAATGCGGTCAATTGCTTGAAGAAGAATTTTATTCAAAATCCGATGAGGATGTCTCTGTCCGTCATTACTCCCTTGGCAAGCTGAATAACTGGCTGTTCGGGTCGGTTTCAGGAGGTTTAGTGATTGTGGTAGCTGTGGGAATCGTATTGCTTGGCAAAAGGAAATCTCATTCTTCGCAAAATTCGGCGGAGTAAATCGGAATATTCTCTGGCGGAGCCAACAAAACCATCGGCAAAAAACCGTTCAAAATCGACACGGCATGAAGGTTTTAAAATGAACCGGACTTCATGCCGCGTCTTTTTAATAATTTTAGTTTTTTTTAAGTATATTTAAGTCATGGGCGATAGAATAGAACCGTAAAACAAAGGAAATCCCGAAAACAGGGATTTTCAGAAGAAACAGGTGACACTGAATGAACAACAGATTGATGGATTATTTAAAAAAGCCCTTTGCCTATGCAATTGTATTCGGAACGCTTCTCACGGCAGCCAACGGATATGTTCTTCTTAAGACGTATATGATTCCGTCGGTAGAGGGACGTGTGATTGAGGCGCAGGACGATTCATATTACAACGATGTAATTGCCGTTGAGCCTTCTCAATCCGAAATCACAGAGACATCTTATACCGACGAAAACATTAAAATTGTAATTAACACGATAAGGTACGACAATACAAATGTTTATATAGCAGACATCACACTTTCGTCAGCCTCATTGCTCAAAACAGCCATGGCAAATGATACCTACGGCCGCAATGTAACCCAAAAGACATCGGAAATCGCATCGACGCACAATGCTATTCTTGCGATAAACGGTGATTATTACGGCGCGAACAGTCAGGGCTATGTTATCAAGAACGGGGTTATTTACCGCGATACTGCGCGTAAAAACACAGAGTATGACGATCTGGTTATTTACAAGGATGGCAGTTTCGGTATTGTCAACGAATCGCAGGTTACCGCGCAGGAACTTCTCGACAGCGGAGCGGTCAATTTGTTTGCCTTCGGTCCCGCACTTGTCTCAGACGGCAAGGTCGTTGTTTCACAGAATGAAGAGGTTGGCAGAGCTATGGCTGAAAATCCCAGAACAGCCATTGGCATCATTGATAATCTGCATTATGTGCTGGTAGTTTCGGACGGCAGAACCACGGCAAGCCAAGGGTTATCTCTGTATCAGCTGGCGCAGGTGATGCAGCAATACGGATGCGTAACCGCGTACAATCTCGACGGCGGAGGTTCATCCACCATGTACTTTAACGGACAGGTGGTCAACAATCCCACCACAAACGGCAACAGAATTTCAGAAAGGTCGGTGAGCGATATTGTATATATCGGATATTGATGTAAGAAGGAGCTCTGACAGGATGGCAGTTGTTAATAGAAGGCCTCAGAGATTTGTCGCCAATAAAAACAGACAGATGACGGCAAGCCGTCAGTTGGCAGCGGCAAACAGCAGATATATAAAGCCGGCGCTTGTCTATATGGCAATTACAGCGTTTTGCCTTGTATTTTGCGCGATATATGAGATATTCAGTTTTGGCGAGCATTCGCTGTTTATGCGCATGATGTTTATGGTACCGTTGTTGGGCGGCGCCGCGCCGTTCGGGCTTTTAGCTGTATCGGAAACTCCCGTGACAATTTCCCGCGGAGCCTTTAATCTGTGGAATTCAGGCCTTGCGGCGCACGTAAGCGGCTGTCTCGTGCGAGGAATCATTGAGATATCCGGCAGAGTGTGCGATTACGATCATTACTACTGGATTGCCGGCGGAATCATGCTGCTTCTGGCATTTGCCAATCAGGTGGTTGTATGGCGCAAAAATAAGCCCGGAATGA
>ONYN01000080.1 GCA_900322085.1 uncultured Eubacteriales bacterium
GCAAGCTGCTTTTGCAGCTCACGGTATTTCCGCCCCATGGGATTGTCTTGGGGAAGGGACGCTATGTCCATGCCAAAATCGGCGGCATTCTTTTCGATTTCCGCGATCTGTGCGCGTATGGATTCCTGATCGCCCTGGGCAAAAGGCGCAAGGGTATCGCGGACTTTCTGCGGCAGACCTTCTGAGAGAAATCGTTCTATTTCCGCCTTGCGTATATTCATGATTCGATAGATACCGAAATCCAGATCGGATTTGTCCAGTTCAAATATCTGTTTCATCAGATCTATGAATCTTTGCAGTTTTTCACTCATGATCAATAACTCCTTATATCGTCTGCCAGCTTAGAATAAACAACTCATTTGTCTGCGTTGTCCTGACTCTTTTTCTGTCAAGCTCTTCTATCATTCTGCGCCTCTTTGTGCTGACTTCATCTTCCCTGTCGGCAAGTTCATTGCGCTTCCTGCGTTTCTGACGCTCCAATTCGTCGATTTTTCTGGTAATCGCCAGCTTTTCGTCCAGGTTGGCGGCATTGCGGGACAAGCGTTCTTGCTCACGGATAGAGCGTTTGACTACGTCAAGTTCTTTTTCAATGCTGTCAATCAGGTCTTTTTCCCATCGGAAAATACGTTCTTCTTCCTCGTGGAAATAGGTAAGGTTGCGGCTGTCGATCTCATGCAGCTTCTGTTTTGTGTGCTGACAGGCATTCGCGCCAAGTTTTTCCCGTATGGCGTCCGGCACTGTGGCGCTGTCGGCTTCGTTGCCGCCGCAGAGAAACAGCTTCTCGCAATCTTCCTGGGACAGGAATTTTCCGTCTTTTGTAAAAGCCGTCAGGAGGCAGTATTGCTCATCATCGAATGAAGATACAGTCAGGCGTGATAATACCATATATCCTGATTGGTGTTTAAGATAATCAGGCAAAGTGACCTTTAAGCCCAGATCATTTTCCCGGAATACGATAGTGCCGTCGCCGGTGGGAATATCCAGCGCCGTCCGCAGCACATACTGCGCCAGCGGATGAGACAGCCGGTAGGGAATGCCGTCCGTCAGACAGGACACCAATTCATACTTTCCGGTTTTGCAGCCCGCGACAGAATGAAGAAGCTGAAAGGAATGATGCTCATCATCAAACGTCGCGTTATGGTCGTCCCTGTTCAGAATGAATTTTGTCAGCTCCCAGAAGATATGCTCATATCGGTTCAGAAATGCACCGGTTTCGCTTTTTGCAAGGCGAAGTCGCTCCTGAACGCCAATATCAAAATTTTCCAGCACCTGCGTTTTGATATCCTGCATTTTCTCGTCGATTTGATCCTGCAAATCGCTTTGCAGCTTTTCAAAAGCACGGTTGATTTCATCCTCCGTGCGACATTCCTGATAGATCTCCCAAATCCTTTTTTCAAAATCAATTGCGTCAGCCTGACCGAGAACATCATCGGACGAGCCGAAAACATCATTGAACAGGTGAAATTTATCCAGCAGGAGATTGTAGACACGCACATCGGCGTAATTCCGCTTATTGACAAAATTCACAACTACAACGTCACATTTCTGCCCGTACCGGTGACAACGACCAATGCGCTGCTCAATACGCTGGGGATTCCAGGGCAGGTCATAATTGACTACCAGAGAACAGAATTGCAGATTCAGACCTTCTGCGGCTGCCTCCGTAGCGATCATGATTTCCGCCCGATCTCTGAAATATTCCACAAGCGCGGCGCGTTTATCTGCCGCCTTGATGCCGCTTGCTTTTCCGCTGAAGGCATTGCGTTCATACCATTCGGAATAGATGGCATTTGATTCCGCGTCATTATTGGAGCCGTTGAAAAGCACGATCTTTCCTGCGTACCCGTTTTGCTTCAGGTATTCTTTCAGATATTGCTGCGTCCTTGTCGATTCCGTAAAAATCAGGGCTTTCCGATTTGCGCCTGTTTTGGGAAGCATATCAAATGACTGCTCCAGTGCCTTTAACAGAGCCTCGGATTTTGAGTCATATTTGATTTGCAGGGCTGTTTCAATAAATCCACTGATGGTTTCGATTTCTTCACGGAGCTTTTTGATGTCTATTTTGTCGGTATCGTCAAAGCTGGCTTGTTCTTCTTCCTCTGTCTGAGCGTCTTCCTGATCTTCTGTTTCCTCCTGCAAAAGTTCCGCTTCGTCCTGGTCAACAAAATCTGAAAGTGTCAATTGTTTTACCGTTTCATCTCTCAGCATTTGCTCCAGACGTTCTTTCACTGTACGCAGCGTGCCTATCAAGGCAAAGGTGGACGACGCCAATATTTTACGTATAATCATAGTGGTCAGCATACGCTGGCTTTTGGGTACGGAATATACATCTTCTCTGCGAAGAAATTCCGAGACGTCTTCGTAGAGTTTTGTTTCAAGATTAGTTGAGTCAAATTGCTGTGTAATAGGCAATCGGTTGGTATAATTTATGTATTCCCTCACATCGCTGCGCAGAGTGCGCTTATAATATGGGAGAAGTCTTTGCCGCAAATCCGACAGATTCTCATCATACACATATTCTGCGCGAAAAGAACGCGCATCACCGAATATATTATCATCAATCACGCTTGTCAGACCGAAGAGTTCCATCAGTGAATTCTGAAAAGGAGTTGCAGTCAGAAGCAGTTTCTTGACATCTGAAAGAGCGTCCTTGATCGCCTGCGCCGTTTTTGCGTTTTTCTTGTACACGTTTCTCAGCTTATGCGCTTCGTCAATGATGGCAAAATCAAAACCATTCAGCTTGATTTCGTCCTTTCTGCGAGCTGCAAAATTATAAGAACAGATAATCACTTTCTGTTGACGGAAAGGATTGATTCCTTTGCGCAGATAGTCATTGTAGTTTTTGTTGTCAAGTACTTCATTTTCTATTCCGAACTTTTCAGTCAGCTCGTAGCCCCATTGCTTTCTAATGGAAGCAGGGCAAATGATCAAAATCTTTCTTTTTCCGATTGCCCAATACTGACAGAGTACCAGTCCGGCTTCGATTGTTTTTCCCAGACCGACTTCATCAGCAAAAATCACTCCTTTGGATAAAGGAGATTGAAAGGCAAATAGAGCAGCTTCAATCTGATGAGGATTGATATCAACAGCGGCATTTAAAAGGGATTGAGACAAACAGTCGATATTTCCGCCAATCGCTTGATTCATAAGAATACTCGCGTAATACTTCGCATGATAC
>ONYN01000085.1 GCA_900322085.1 uncultured Eubacteriales bacterium
AAATGAAGAATTTGTTCAAGCGGTTTTAGATAATTGTACAGGCACGAGTTATCCGGCGATCAGTTCAAATGACTTAGCTCAAATCGAAGTTAATTCACCACAAAATAAGCAAGAGCAAAAGCAAATTGGAGATTTCTTTAAGGGTATCGACAACCTTATCACCCTTCATCAGCGTAGGCGTGATGAAGAAAAACAAAAGAAAAAAGCCCTGATGCAGCTTTTGCTGTCGGGCATTGTGAGAGCAAAAATATAATTGGGATTACAGGAGGCAAACCATGATCAAAGACGCCTACTTAGAAAAAAACATCAGCCAGCAGCCGGCGATTGATCTGCTGTGCGCGATGGGCTACAGCTACCTTTCGGCTGAAGACTGTGAGTTGCAGCGCGGCAGCCGCTATCATGTGCTGCTGAAAGATATTCTGCGGGGGCAGCTTCGCAGGCTCAACCATTACCGCTACGCCGGAGCGGAAAACGAATTTTCCTCCGCTAACATAGAACGCGCGATAGACGACCTTGACGAGCCGCTCACGGAAGGACTTATCCGCACCAGTGAGAAAATCTATGACGCGCTTATGATGGGCAAAAGCTATCCCGAAACGGTCGGCGAGGGCAAGTCGCTCAATTTCAATCTGAAATACATCGACTGGGAACACCCCGAAAACAATCTCTTTCATGTGACGGAGGAATTTGCGGTAGACAGTGCCGACGGCGGGAACAACGCCCGCCCCGACATCGTTCTCTTTATCAACGGCATTCCCTTTGCCGTCATCGAGAGCAAGTCCCCGCTGATCTCGACGGATCAGGCGATAGAGCAGACCATCCGCAACCAGCAGAAGCAGTATATTCCCCAGCTTTTCAAATTCACCCAGATCGTCATGGCGACCAACAAAAACGCCGTCAGATACGCCACAGCCGGAACGCCCAAAAAATTCTGGACGGTCTGGAAGGAGCAGGACGAGGATTTTCTGAATAAAAGCATTGAAAAGTATCTCGGCGGCAAGCGGCTCCCCACCGAGCAGGACAAGGCGGTTATTTCCCTCTTTTCCAGACATCGCGCCATGGAACTGATGCGGTATTTTATTCTCTATGACGCCAATGTCAAAAAAATCTGCCGTTATCAGCAGTATTTTGCGATCAAGGAGATCACCCGCACCATCCGGCAGCCTGACAAAAAGGGCAACCGACAGAGCGGACTTGTCTGGCACACGCAGGGCAGCGGCAAGAGTCTGACAATGGTGATGCTGGCAAAATACATTCTGATGGAGCTGTCCTCCTGTCACCCGAAAGTGGTCATCGTCACCGACCGCAAGGAACTCGACAGCCAGATCGCCTCCACCTTCGCCCATACCGGACTGAATCCGGCGAGGGCGACAAGCGGCAGACATCTTGTGGAGCTTGTCGGAAGCAACCGCGCCGACGTTATCACCACCATTATCAACAAGTTCATCACAGCGGAAAAATTGGAGAGCCAGAACACATCCCGTGATGTCTTTGTGCTGGTCGATGAAAGCCACCGTTCCAATTACAATCAGATGGCTGTCAAGATGAGAACGGTATTTCCCAACGCCTGTTATATCGGGTTCACCGGAACGCCCTTGATGAAGAAAGAAAAAAACACCGTCGCGCGGTTCGGCAAGCTGATTCACAAATACACGATTCAGGACGGCGTGGACGACGGCGCCATCGTGCCGCTGATTTACGAAGGGCGCTTTGTCGATCAGAAGGTCGATGAAGAAAACATAGACCTCTGGTTTGAACAGACCACCAAACGCCTTACGCCGGAACAGCGGCAGGATCTCTCTCAAAAATGGAGCAGCATACGCAGACTGACTTCCACCAACGCCAGAATCAAGCGTATTGCGCTTGACATCAATAAGCATTTTACCGAAGGATTCCAGCATACCGGATTCAAAGCCATGCTTGCCACCAATTTCAAACGCGACGCGATCCGCTATCTGGAATGCTTTGAACAATTCGGAGACTTGAATTGCGCCGTGGTGATTTCACCTCCCGATATACGGGAGAATGTCGATGACATCGACGAAAGCACCGACGATAAGGTGATCGCCTTCTGGAACAAAATGATGAACCGGTACGGCAGCGCGGAAGAGTATGAGGAGTCTGTCAAAAACAGGTTCTGTGACGGTGAGATAGATATTCTGATCGTTTGCAGCAAGCTGCTGACGGGATTTGACGCGCCGATCTGTCAGGTGCTTTACATCGACAAGGAACTCAAAGAACACGGTCTTCTCCAGGCAATTGCCCGCACCAACCGCATTTACGAGGGCAAGGACTACGGACTCATTGTGGATTACAGAGGACTCATTCAAAAGCTCGATACGGCGATGAATATGTACAGCGGAGCCGGACTGGAAAACTTTGACAGCGGCGACCTGAAAGGCGTTGTCATAGATGTGATGTCCGCTGTCGGCAAGCTGAGAGAGGATTATTCAAGGCTTCTTGACCTGTTTTCTTCCGTTGAAGATGTAAGCGACAGCGAGGCGGTGGAAGTTTACCTCTCTGACAAAAAAATACGCGAGGAATTCTACAACCTGCTCTGCGCGTTCGGCAGGTCGTTGAATCTCGTGCTGAATTCGGAACAGGCGTATTCCGCGCTGGACAAAAAGGAAATCGGAATTTATAAAGATACATTTGTTTATTTTTCCAAGGTCAGACGCAGCATCAAGAATCGTTATTTTGAAGTGATCGACAACAAGGAATACGAGCCGATCATGCAGAATCTTCTCGACACGCATCTCTCTGTGGTCGGATTGAAGCAGATCACCAATCCCATTGACATTCTCAACAAGGACGATTTTGAAAAGGAACTGAACGAATTAGGCACGCTCCGCTCCAAAGCCGACGCGATTTACAGCCGTATGACCAAGAGCATCAGCGAAAAATTCGACGAAAACCCAGCCTATTACGACAGCTTTTCCAAGCGCATCAAGGAAGCTTTGGAGGAATACAAAGAGAGAGTCATCACCGAAGCGGAATACCTTGAAAAAATGTGTCAGATCATGGATGATTACATCAAAGGAAAAAGCGGCGTCAGTTATCCCGACAGAATAAAGAACAACGTCCACGCGCAGGCATTTTACGGCGTGATCTCCGCTATATTTGACGGAGATGACAGCATTTCCGCGACGTCCGATTTTACGGCGGAAATTTCCGAAGCCATTACGGAGATTATTTCAAATCACAGCCAGGTTGACTGGACAAACAACACGACCATTCACCACCGCATCGAGCAGGAAATAGACGATTTGTTTTTCCGATATGAAAAGGAACGGAATTTTAAGGTCAGCTATGAAACCGTTGACAAAATCATCGAAAACGTAAAGACGGTTGCTCTCAGGAGGTTCTGAATTGATGAAAGTGAGAACAGAAGAAAGAACCGTTGCAATCGACGAAGCGTGTCATACAACGATTCATTATCTGCTGGAACGCAAAAAGGTAAAAAATCTCAATCTCCGCATCCGGCGCGACGGCTCTGTTTATCTTTCGGCAAGCCCTCGGATCTCCCCAGAGGAAACCGATCGGTTTGTGATGGAGAAAGCAGACTTTATCCTTTCGGCAATCAAAGAATTTGAGGATATGAAAAAATACCAGCCGCAGCCGAAACAGTATGCCAGCGGTGAGTCTTTCACCGTTTTAGGGCATGATCTGAGACTGCGTGTGATACAGGGAGAGAAAAACGAGATTCATTCCGACGGCGTTTTCCTTTATCTGCAAGCGAAGGATACGGAAAATTTCGCCTTAAAAGAGCGCATAGTGAAAAACTATCTGAATCAGCAATGCCGCGAAATATTTGAGGAAATTACCGATCAGATTTATCCGTTATTCAAAAAATACGGTGTAGAATGTCCGACCCTTCGCATCAGGAACATGGAAACCCGCTGGGGAACCTGTCTTGCAAAGAAAGGCATTATCACGTTGAACAAGCGATTGTTGGAAGCGCCTAGAAGTTGCATAGAATATGTTGTAATGCACGAAATGTGCCATTTTATTCACGCCAATCACTCCAGGCAATTCTATGAATTTCTGACGATGATGATGCCGGACTGGAAGGATCGGAGAGATGTTCTGAACAGATGTTTTGTATCTCCCTGACAGTTGGTGCGTGAATGAGTTCAATTTTGGCAAACGAAAATGCTGAAACTTACTTTTTGATGCAATCATATAGGAGGAATTATGAAAGAAATCGGTTCTACATGGGGAAAATGGGATTTTCACGTGCATACCCCTTATTCTATACTTAATAATCAGTTTGGATTTAATCCATTTGAGCCAGAGGGCAATTATCATGAAGAAGAATTTGATGAATATGTTAAGGTGCTTTTTACTAAAGCAATTGAGAACGATATTGTTGCAATAGGAATCACGGACTATTTTATGATTGAGGGATATAAAAGGATTAAAGAAAAGTATATTGATTGCCCGGAAAAATTAGAAAAGTGTTTTCCAGACGAAGAAATCAGAAAAAAGGTAAAAGAGATCTATGTTTTTCCCAATATAGAGTTTCGACTAAATACTTTTGTTGGCAAGGAATCTGTTGAGTATCATGTCATTTTATCCGATGCGATTTCAATTACAGATATTAAAGAGAACTTTCTTAATAAACTAACATTTGAATTTGACGTCAACGATCTGCGGTGCATGACTATGCATAATATTGAGAGTTTTGGAAATGAAATAAAACTCAACAATAAGGAAAGTGGAAGCCTATTATATGTTGGATTAAAGCATATTACAATTAGCTACAATGTGATAATTGAAAGCTTATCTATTCCTCTTTTTGAAAATAAACACATTATTGCAGTTCCAGTTGATGAAGATTTATCAAGAATTAATTGGAATGGCAGGGATTATTCCATTCGGAAAAATATATATAAACAAAGCCAATGCTATTTGACCTCAAATCAAAAAACTCATGACTGGGCACTTGCAAAAGGTGAAGAGCAAAGCAGAATAAATGAATTTGGGTCTATTAAACCATGTATTTGGGGATCAGACGCACATAGTTATGATAGAATGTTTACACCGGCCCAAGATCGTTATTGCTGGATTCAGGCAAAGCCCACATTTGAAGGATTGCTTCAAATATTGTATGAACCAGCCACAAGAGTGTTTATACAAAAATCTATTCCTTTTGAAAAAGACCCACATCAAGTGATAAAAAGCATACAATTTAATTCTCATGAGTTTAGTAGAGAGCCAATTGAGTTTAATAATTCTTTAGTTTGTATTATTGGCGGAAAATCAACAGGTAAATCATTACTGTTGAGAAATGTTGCCTATTCCATTAATAGACGTTATGCGGAAAGGCAAGAAGCTGTTGTGGGTAATATGAAATCGCTCACAGACAGCAAAGCAACTGTTGTATGGCGAGACGGCTCCACAGAGCAAAGAGAATTTGTATACATACCTCAAACCTTTTTAAACAGAACGATAGATGATCCTGAAAAAGAAACCGCAATTGATAAGATCATAGAAGATGTTCTTCACCAAGAACCAAAGATTAAAGAGGCTTATGATACTTTACAAGATGCAATAAAGATTATTAAAGGAGAGGTTTTCACAAACTTAACTATATATGAAGAAACACAACAAAAACTGGAAAATGTGCAGAAGCTTCTTTTACATGACGGAAAGGCTTCTGCGTTTGCAGCAACAATAACGGAGTTAGAAGCCCAAAGATTGGCTTTAGCAGATAAAGCAGCGATTACTCAAGATGAAATAAAAGATTATTCTGAATTGAAAGATCAGATTTTTGAACTGAATAAAAGACGGGACGAATTGGCCTTTGATAATGAAATAATAGAACAAATTTCCCCTCCCGTCGTAGTTTTCCCAGATTTTAGTACGCAGAATAATTTATCAGAGCAAATCGGCAAGCAATTACATACCAAACCGGAACTGTTCAAAAGAATAGAAGGATTTATTATTCAAAACAATCCGACTTTAGCTATGCTTTGGGAAGAAGAAAAGAAGAAAATATTATCCTCAAATAACGAAGAAAAATTAGAAATAGAGAAAAAACAATCTGAACTATTACCTGTTTTTGAAGTCCTGAAACAAAAAGTGGAGCAGAACGAACAATTGAAAAAAATAGCAGAGCAAATAGCTTTGGAAAAAGAAAGACTTCAGGCAGCAGAGGAACGCGAAGAAAAAGAAAAGAAATTAATCGACGCATTAGAAAACAAGAAACTAGAGATTAATGACTCACATAGGAAATACCGTAAGGCTTACGAAGCATATTGTTCATCGGTTAACGCTATAGGAATATCAAAAAGCACATCTCTCTCATTTAGTGCTAATATAGAGTGGAAGAAGAAAGCTTTTACTGAATTTATATATGAGGCCTTCGATAACAGGTATTTTACATCCTTCAATAATAAACATGGATATACTATCACTGATCCAAGAGAAGACGAATATGATGGCCATCTTCTAATTGATATTTGGGATGCATTGTTAATGAAATCAAAGATCGGTGAGTTAAATCTGAAAGGTACTTATACGCTTAAAACAGCCTTGGAACGTCTTTTTGATAATTGGTTCAATTTACATTATTCTGTTACAAGCGGAAACGACACAATCGCAGATATGTCGGCAGGAAAGAAAGCACATGCATTATTAGAATGGCTTATCAGCCTTAAAGATACCAGCTGCCCAATATTAATTGATCAACCTGAAGATGATCTTGATAATCGCTCTATTTATAATGATTTAGTCAGATTTATTAAGAATAAAAAGTTTGATCGACAAATAATAGTTGTAACGCATAATGCGAATGTAGTTCTTGGTGCGGATGCAGAACAAATAATTATTGCAAATCAAAACGGTAAAGATACTCCCAATAATGATGAACTTAGGTTTGAGTATAGGAGCGGTGCAATCGAGGATAATGATTATGACTTAACACAAAAAGGAATTCTTTATCAAAAAGGAATTCAAACCCAAATCTGTGATATACTCGAAGGTGGTAAAATAGCGCTTGAATTACGTAGTAACAAATATACTTGCAATAATCCAGAACTGTGAACTAATGAATGTAAGAAGTGATCCCCCATGAAAATCGGCATACTCTCAGACACGCACGACCTGCTCCGTCCGGAAGCACTTTTGGCATTGCATAGCTGCGAAGCCATTCTGCACGCTGGCGACGTCTGCCGTCAGGAAATTCTTGATGAACTTGGTAAAATCGCCCGGGTTTATGTTGTGCGCGGTAATAACGACAAGGAATGGGCGGAG
>ONYN01000056.1 GCA_900322085.1 uncultured Eubacteriales bacterium
GCCCTGCTCAACCTTGAACTGCTTTCCGCCTGTTTCGATAATTGCGTACATAATTTTACGGCACCTGCCTTATACTATAGACTCGCTACTGTCGGGCGCAGACGGACTTCAATCCGTCCGGCTTGAAAAAGCCCGCAATAAGCGGCTTAAAGATTATATCATCTTGATGGGGTACTTGTCAATACCTTTTTTGAAAAAATTATACGTTGATTTCCACCGTAACGCCCAGCTCGTCCTTGTACTGCTCAAGGATGGGATTGACACACTCGGTGAGGAATTCCGTGACCTGCTCAGGGCTTCTGCCGACGTATTTTGCCGGGTCGAGAATATCCTTAAGCTCGTCGAGCGTCACACCAAAAGTTTCATCTGCCGCGATTCTTTCAAGCAGATCGTTCTCTTTGCCCTCGACCTTGACCTGTTTGCCGGCCTCCATGGAATGAACTCTGATGCGTTCGTGAAGCTCCTGACGGTTGCCACCGCGCTTAACAGCGTCCATCATAATGTTCTCGGTAGCCATAAAGGGCAATTCTTTCATAAGGCGCTGATGGATCACCTTGGGATAAACCACCAGACCGTCCACCACATTGAGGTAGAGACTGAGTATTCCGTCAACCGCGAGGAATGCCTCCGGCACGCTGATACGCTTATTGGCGCTGTCGTCCAGCGTTCTCTCGAACCACTGGGTAGCTGCCGTTACCGCCGGGTTGAGCGCATCGACCATGACATATCTGGCCAGTGAAGCGATACGCTCACTTCTCATGGGATTGCGCTTGTATGCCATGGCGGAAGAGCCGATCTGTCCCTTTTCAAAAGGCTCCTCAATTTCCTTGAGGTGCTGGAGCAGACGGATGTCGTTTGAAAATTTGGTTGCCGACTGAGCTATGCCCGACAGCACATTGAGAATTCTGCTGTCCAGCTTGCGGCTGTAGGTCTGACCCGATACCGCAAAGCATCCTGTGTAACCCATTTTTTCGGCAATGCGTCTGTCAAGTGCGCGGCACTTCTCGTGGTCGCCGTCGAAAAGCTCGAGGAAACTGGCCTGCGTACCGGTGGTTCCCTTGCATCCGAGAAGCTTTGCGTTGTCTATCTGATACTGCACGTCCTCCAGGTCCATGACAAGATCCTGGAGCCACAGGGCGGCACGCTTGCCCACCGTGGTAGGCTGCGCGGGCTGAAAATGGGTAAAGGCCAGAGTGGGCAGATCCTTGTACTGATCGGCAAACTTGGCAAGCTCGGCTATGACGTTGACCAGCTTTTTGCGGATGAGCTTCATTGCCTCATTCATCACGATGACGTCGGTATTGTCGCCCACATAGCACGATGTGGCGCCGAGATGGATGATTCCGGCGGCCTTGGGGCATTGCTGTCCATAGGCATAAACATGGCTCATAACGTCATGACGAACGATCTTTTCACGCTCCTGAGCCACTTCGTAATTGATATCCTCGGCATGTTCCTTGAGCTCCGCTATCTGCTCGGCGGTGATATCCAGACCAAGTTCCTGCTCGGTCTCGGCAAGGGCAATCCAGAGTTTGCGCCATGTGCGGAATTTCATGTCGGGAGAAAAAAGGTACTGCATTTCCTTGCTCGCGTAACGCGAACCGAGCGGTGTCTCATAGATATCTTTCATCTTGTTCATTCCTTTATTATTATAGTATGTATTTCAATCAGAAAATGAAAAAAATTTACAGCACCTCGTCGTCCTTGCTCATGTGATGAGAGGTTATACCGTCGGGGTAACGTCCGTCAAAGCATGCGGTGCAGAGCGGAAGATTGGCTCCGCAGGTGAGCTTGGAGATAGAATCCAGATCCAGGAAGTCAAGCGAATCGGCTTCAATAAGTTCCGCGATTTCGTCGACCGTATGCTGATTGGCGATAAGATCGTCCTTTGACGGAATATCCACCCCGTAGAAGCAGGGATTCCTGAACGCCGGAGAACTGATTCTCACATGAACCTCGCTGGCTCCCGCCTCACGCAGCATGTTGACAATGCGGTGCATGGTGGTTCCGCGGACAATGGAATCATCGAGCATGATCACCCTGCGTCCCGCGACAATTGATTTGAGCGCGTTCAGCTTAAGCCGTACCGCGTTGGTTCGCTGCGACTGGTCCGGTTTGATGAACGTGCGGCCGATGTAGCTGTTTTTTACGATTCCCTTGGCGTAAGGGATTCCCGACTCCTCGGCATATCCGATGGCCGCGTCAATGCCCGATTCCGGAACGCCGATCACAATATCCGCTTTTACCGGCTTCTGCTTGGCAAGCTGTCTGCCTGCCTGCCTGCGGGATTCGTAAACCGGAACGCCGTCAATCCTTGAATCTGTACGGGCAAAGTAGATATATTCAAACACGCAGTGGGCGATATCCTTGGTGCAGAGGGAACGGTCGCTTCTCATGCCGTTTTCATCGCAGATGATAATCTCACCGGGATCGACGTCTTTGACGAATTTTGCCCCTACGGCATCGAGGGCGCAGGTTTCGCTGGCAAAAACGTAATTGTTGTCGATCAGACCCATGCAGAGAGGGCGGAAACCCTTGGGGTCTCTGGCGGCAATCAGCTTGCGCGGACTCATGACAAGCAGCGAATACGCGCCGTGAAGCTTCTGCATGGCAGCCTTGACCGCATCTTCCACCGCGTGGCATTTGAGTCTCTCGCGGGCCACCATGTAGGCGATTACCTCGGAGTCAATGGTGGTCTGGAAGATAGCTCCCCGCTGCTCAAGCTCGCTGCGAAGCTCGTAGGCATTGGTAAGATTGCCGTTGTGAGCAAGTCCGAGCGTACCCTTGACATATCTCATAACGAGCGGCTGGCAGTTTTCCACCACGGAACCGCCCGCTGTGGAGTAGCGCACATGGCCGATGGCGATCTGTCCCTTAAGCTCGTCCAGCTTCTGCTTGTTGAACACCTCACTGACAAGTCCCATGTCCTTGTGGTGGCTGAATTTGCCCATGTCGCTCACCGCGATTCCGCAGCTCTCCTGACCGCGGTGCTGCAACGCAACCAGACCGTGATAGACACACGGCGCAACGGCAATATCCTTATCGTAGGAATAAATGCCGAATACCCCGCATTCCTCATGCAGCTTGGAACAGTCAAGTTCCGGAAATTCAACACCGCAGTCGCCGCAATGGCAGCTGCCGCTCTGACAATGTCCTGATTCCAATTCAAATTTCTCCATTATCATTTTCCTTTGCCGAAAATTTTGAACACGATGCCGGAAGTAATCATGCGGCACAGCTGTGCCGCATGATATGGATTTTTAATACCTATGATAATCATTATAAAATATCCGGGATAAAATGTCAAATACAATGATCATCTTTTGTGTGCAGATTTATTCAGGAAAAAATGGATAATGATTGTATAAGAGTGATAATTTTTTCGTATTCACAAAAAATGAAAGGCTTTAGAGCCTCATTAGACTCTTATTTGGCAAGAGAACGTGAACGGTCGGTACATGCCTTCATCGCCTCCATCACCGCGCTGCGCATTCCCTTTGCCTCCAGCACTCTCACCGCCTCAATGGTAGTACCTGCGGGCGAACACACCATGTCCTTGAGCTCCGCGGGGTGCTTTCCGGTTTCCAGCACCATCTTCGCGCTGCCCATTACCGCCTGCGCGGCAAATCTGTATGCCTGCGCGCGCGGCATTCCGTCGGCAACGGCGGCGTCCGCCATCGCTTCGATAAACATGAATACATAGGCGGGAGAGCTTCCGCTCACCGACACCACAACATCCATAAGGTGTTCGGAGATCACCTCGGTCATTCCGAAGCCTCCGAGTATTTTTCGCACGTATTCCAGCTCATCGCCCGTCACATTCGCGTTGGGCGTGATCGCCGTAATGCCTGCGCCCACCATGGCGGGCGTATTGGGCATGGTGCGGACAATCTTAAGGCTGTCGCTGCCGAACCTTTCGGCAAGTGACGGGAGCGTCTGACCGGGCGCGATTGTGATCACAATCTGGTCATTGGTCACAAAAGGCGCTATCTCGCTGATGACGTCCGTGTAATACTGCGGCTTGATCGCAAGGATAATCACATCGGCACTCCGGGCAATCCCGGTGTTGTCGGAAGTGGTTTCCACCCTGTACTTTTCCGAAATATAAGCGAGCCTCTCCCCACTCACGTCCGACATGATGATTTCCTCCGCGCTCATTATTCCGCCCGAAACAATGCCGCTCATCATGGCCGTTGCCATATTGCCAGCGCCGATAAAGCCTAATTTTTTCTTCATAACTCAAACCGTCCTTTGTGTTGATTCTTTTTCATTCTTTTTCATTAAGAGCTACCTGTGTGCGTTTTCCTGCCCGAGAATGCGTAATGAAAAGAAATATACCGCGTAAATATGCTTTTCCCGCCGAATGAAATCTCCGAAATGCTTGTATATCACCACTGCGGTGATAATCGCCGCGCCTGTCAGAACAGATACTCGCGGCTCGACAAACAGCGAAACAATCAAAGTGGCGCAATAGCTTACCATTACTCTCAGGCTGTGTGGATTGATGCGGATCAGCGTGGAAAAAATTACCATAAATATCGCAAGCAGGAACAACACAACCGAATGGGGATACAATCCTATAAAGGTGCCGAATGTCGTCGCAATTGCCTTTCCGCCCTTTCTTCTGAGCATGGGACTGAACGCGTGCCCCAGCACCGGCGCCGACATCACTCCCGCGAACATGATATGGTCCGGGCTTACATATTGGAGAGCCAGCCACACCGGCAGGGCGCCTTTTGCTATCTCCAGCACCAGACAAAGCGCTCCGCACGGAATTCCGATGCATTCAAATACATTGGAACATCCCGGATTGCCGTCTTTACTCAGCCGGGTTATGTCCTTCTTATAGAAAATTTTCGGTATGAGATAGCTGTACATCACACTGCCCGAAAAAAACGATACGGCAGTCCAGAACAGGTACATGATCATTGGGTAAGACCTCCACGCGGCTGATATTATATCACAGTACATCCGCCTTGTCAAAGATTATTTGAATTGGTTCTTTAAAATATCATTTGCTCGGATTACGCGAATAATGTTCAACAATAAACCGGCAAATCCGATCCGCCGAGTCAGGCACAGTGTTCTCTCTCTGCGCCATAAGCATTCGCCGCTGTGCCTCGGTGTCGCTCCAGAGGGCATAGGCCGCATCGGCAATTGCCTTGCCGTCCGCGTCTGCTCCAGGACATACCGACATGCCGCGTGACGAAAAGAATTCCGCGTTGATTGTCTCGCATCCAGGAATGGGCGGCGTGTGTACCAGCGGCACATTTTTTACGGCCGCTTCGGTGGAGGTAAGTCCTCCGGGCTTGGTAAAAACAATGTCCGCTGCATCCATGAAAAGGCTCACCTTGTCGGTGAAGGGCTGCAATATGATATCCGGCGTATCCTGAAAGACCTCCGAAAGATGCGACTTCATGGCGGAATTCCTGCCGCAGAGAATGATGATGCGCACTTGGCGCTCAAAGCGCTCGTACAACCCCCGCGTCATATCCTCCAGACCGCCGAAGCCCATGCTTCCCGACATCAAAAGCAGAATGGGCTTGTCGTCCGGCAGTCCCAGCCGCACACGCGCCTCGGAGCGTCCGATCTTTGTCCTGAACCGTTCGGCAACCGGGATTCCAAAATGCAGCAGACGTTCGGGCGGAATATTTTTAGATGAAAAATCGTCGGCAAGAGCAGGGTGAGGAATGACAAAATAATCCGGTTTCGTCTCCTCCCAGAACGGGATACAGGTGTAATCCGTCGCAACACAGACAAACGGAATATCCGTTATGCCGCGGCGTCTCAGGGACGTAAGACATTCCGCGGGAAAAAGGTGCGGCATGACCGCCACGTCATATCCGCCGTCTCTGATGAATTTTGCCAGCTTTTTACGGTATAGCGTATTGGCCGCATATACGGGAGATTGGATGTGCAGATGCTTGGTGTTGAGGTCGCTCACCGAACGGCCTATGGAATACATCATTCCGAAAACCGTCGGTACGGAAGTGGTAATGCCCACATAGAAATTGTTCACAGCCCGCGACACCTTCATCCCCGCAATGGCGAGCGTGTCTTCAAAATCACACTCCACGCCCATCTCGGTAAACTTCTCAAAAATAGCCTTGCCCGCGGTATTGTGACCTTCTCCGGTATTGCACGATAATATCAGAACCTTCATCTTTTTCACCTTTTTGTCAATGAGAATTGACAAAATAGTAAACCCGCAATATTAATAATACATTAAACTTGTGTCTCGCAACAAGACCGTTGTTCTCTTTTTGATTGGATATTAAGAAATTTTTAAAACTGGGATTCTATTATAATGATTATGTGTATTTTGTTGACTTTTCAAAAATTGAGTATATAATGATATTATTGCAGATAAAGCTATATTTCTATTTTGGATAATTACGGAGGGCATTGTGATGTATTCCGGATTTTTTCATATATTCAGGGAACCGGCGAATCGATTTTTTAAGCGGCTCCCTGAAAAAGCGCTGCTGATGACGTCGATTGTTTCGGCACTGTTTTTTTTCGCCTTTGTACCTGTAGTACCTGTAGTAAAAGCGGAAAATGAGATTTCTTCCCCCACAGTGGATTCTGTCAATCTGCGACAGGACAAGTGGACATATTCGGTTTATTCCGATAAAAACAGCGTCCGCTATGCCGCTGTCACACGGTACGACGGCGATGAGCTGACCGTTCAGGTTCCCGGTGAACTTGGGGGATATCCGGTTAAGGTGATCAGCAGGGAAGCCTTCTGCGGCAACCAATATCTCACGTCCGTGGATTTGCCCGACAGCGTTTCCGAAATCGGAAAGTACGCTTTCTGCGGCTGCATCGGTCTGGGCAACGTATCATTTCCTGCTTCGCTGGTCAATATAGGAGAGGGAGCTTTTTATGGCTGCTGGTCGCTCACCGAGGCTTCGCTTCCGGAAGGCACCTCAAAAATAGGCAGTTTTGCCTTTTACAATTGCAGACATCTGAAAAAAGCGGTCTTCCCTCCATCGCTCAGGAGCATAGGAGACAGCGCGTTTGAAGGCTGCGGCATGCTTGGCGGCGTATCATTCGGTGATAATCTGGAAAAAATAGGAAATACCGCTTTCAAGGGCTGCGCTTCAATAACGCAAATCGACCTGTCCGCAGTCGGTGAGCTTGGTGTGGGTACATTCGTGAAATGTACCGCTCTGGAGAAGGCGGTACTTGGCGAAAAAATCACCCATATCCGTCCGGAAACCTTCAGAGGATGCGAAAGTCTTACTAATGTGAGCTTCGGAGCGTCGATATCAACTATCGGCATATCGGCTTTTGAAAAATGCGTATCTCTTCAAAGCCTTCCTAAGATCGACAGCCTGACCGAAATCGGTTCTCTCGCCTTTGAAGGCTGCACGTCACTCAGATATGCCGAATTCGGCAGCAGCTTGGAAAAAATAGGAATGAGCGCCTTCCGCGGATGTACTTCACTCGCGAAAATCAGTGTGGCAGAAGACAATCAAAGCTATTCCTCACGGAAGGGCTGTCTGTGCAGCAAGGACGGAAGCAGACTGATATTCTGTCCCCAAGGCTTCAAGGGTACCCTGAAGACAGAGTCGGTTACAAAGACGATCGGAAATTATGCGGCAATGGGATGTCGCGGTATTTCTCAAGTCATTCTTCACGGCGAAACTTCCGAAATAGGCAGAGCTGCTTTTTTGAATTGCACGGATATCACATCCGTCTCTCTCCCCGAAAGCGTCACAAGCATTGGCAACGCCGCTCTGGGCATGTATTTTACCGCCGATGGTATCAGCAATGAAGCCTACTTCAGAATATTCGGCGCCGAAGCAAGCAGCGCCGAAAAATACTGCGCCGACAGGGAAATCTCATTTATCCCTTACAGCAAGACTCTCCTTGCAAGCTCTGAACGGGTGGTCATAGCCGAAGGCAATACATTTTTGCTTACTTGCGGCTTTATTTCTCGCAAAAAAGCCGATATTTCGTGGTCATCCTCCGACGAATCGGTTGTCACGGTCCGCAACGGAAAGCTGACTGCCGTTTCGCGGGGAAGCGCCATCATCACCTTATCCGCCGAAGGCTTTGAAGACGCGGAGGTAAAAGTCTCCGTCATATCTTCGGAAAGCACAGGAACCGGCAGCAAAGTAACCTACAACAAGCGTCTGATGTACTGCGGTGAAAATGAAGAACTCAGCTCGGTTTTCAGTCAGCTGATCGACCCGCTGTTTTCCTCCGACAAATTCTGGTTCACGTCCGATCCGTCCGTGGCTACGGTGACAGAGGACGGAACTGTTTACGCGCACAAAAGCGGCACGGCAAACATCCTATGCCGTATGTCCGACGGAAGTGAAAACCGCGTGGTCGTGACCGTTACAGACAGGCCGGACAGTTTTGTTCTGCTGCCTGTCGAAGGCGAATTGACAATAGGCGATACCATCGCTATACGCAAAAAGATGCTTCCGTCAAGGTCTTCCGACACTGTCACATGGAAAAGCGACAACGAGGACGTCGCATCCGTGGACTCCTCCGGCAGGGTAACAGCCGTGGGGCAGGGCGATTGCACCGTCACCGCAACCGCGGCATGCGGTCTTAAGTCCTCGGTGGCAATTAAGTGTGTGATTCCCGCCACCGGTATCAGTCTCGATCAGGAGACAAGAGACGTATATCAGGGAAAGGAATTCAACCTTAAAGCCTCGGTTATTCCTGAGGATTCCCAGCAGACAATCAGGTGGAGATCCTCCGACCCCACCGTGGCAACGGTCAATTCCAAAGGCAAGGTAAAGGGCGTCTCATTCGGCACCGCCGTGATTTATGCCGAAACCTCCGGCGGGCTCAGCGATGAGTGCCGCGTAAATGTTGTGGCCCGTGCCAAGGAACTGAGTCTCGATGTCAAAAAGATAACCCTCAACTGCGGCTCCGACTTTAAACTCAACGCGATTGTGCGGCCGTCATATTCTCCTGAAACCACCGACAAATGCACTTGGAATTCAACCAATGAAAAGGTCGCGGTCGTGGATGAAAACGGCAACGTAACCGCTGTCGGAGTCGGAAAATGCATTATCAACTGCCGCACAAGCGGAGATCTGATATCCAAATGTCAGGTACAGGTCAGGATGTCGGCTGCATCCGTGGCAATTGAAGCGGAAAAGAACAGCATTTATATAGGTGAAGTGCTTCCGCTCAGGGCTGTGATCACACCGGAGGATTCCACCGATTCCATAGAATGGCTCTCTGACAACGCGGATATAGCTTATGTCACGTCAAACGGCACGGTTAAGGGAAAGTCCTCGGGAACCGCGACAATTACCACCCGCCTGACAAACGATGTCACGGGCAAAATCGTTTCTTCTTCTTTTGAAATAAAGGTGATGAAAATGGCCGATTCCGTCCGGCTTAGCGGCGGAAGTCTGTCAATGCGCGTCGGTGATAGCGATTCGCTCACCTTCACCATGCTTCCCGACGACAGCAACGACACCTTCAGGTGGTATTCGACGGATGACAATGTAGCGTCGGTCCGCGACGACGGCCTTATTACCGCTGTTGCTCCCGGAACATGCTACATCTGCATCGAGACCGGAAGCGGCGCCGAAGCCAGATGCAAAGTAACCGTTGCCGGAACAGACGGGTAGAATAATAAATCCACTTGAATCTCAGCAGCAAAAAGTATATAATAAGATTGATTCACAGAAGTGGCAATGATTGGCACATCAATAAAACGGAGGTGCATTGAGGGCGGTTTGTTGGTAAATTGCCCGGCAATTTATGAAGGATTATAAAAAAATGGCCTGTGCGGCGTGCGGCATGCCGTTCGACGACAAGTCCGATATCGTGGTATGTCCCGAATGTGGAGCGCCGCATCACAGGGAATGCTGGAAGGAAATCGGACACTGCGCCTGTGAGGAGAAACATTCCGATGGCTACGAGTGGCAGCCTGAAAAAATCTATATCGGCGACATTGATTCCGAACAGGAGAAAAAATCCTCTTTCCACCAGGAGCAAACGGAAAAAACCGTTTGCCCGAATTGCGGAAAGGAAACAAATAAGAGCGAAAAATACTGCGAATACTGCGGCTATTATTTATACGAAGCGGAAGACCCGTTTTCATTCGGTGAAATGAACCGGGATATGGAAGAGCTTTTTCCCTTTGACCAGGCCGAAAATATTCAGGGGGTTCCCGCAGGCGATGTAAAGCGTTTTGTGGGCAACATGTGGATCTATTACATTCCCCGATTTATCAGAATGGTTCACAGCAAATCGCCCGTCAGCTTTAATTTTACGGCATTTCTTACCCACGGACTGTGGTTTATCTCCAGAAAGATGTATCTGCCCGGCATCCTTATGATGATTGCCGTCACGGGTACTTCGTTTTATCAGGCTTATTTTGCGAGCATAATGCCGAGCCTGTCCGGAGGAAGGCTTGCGCTCGGTTCCATGCTTTCACTGCTTCTTTCGGGAATAGAGTTTATACTGATGATATTTTCAGGTTTGTTCGGCAACCGCATTTACATGGGTTACTGCACCAAAAAAATCAAGAAAATCAATGCGCAGGCTACCGCCAGAAACGCAGACGCGGATCAGTTCAACCATGCGCTGGAATCCCGCGGCGGAGTTTCAATGCTGCCGGTATTTTCCATCGGACTGTGCTATTTGGCGATCGTTTATATTCTGGAAAGAGGACTGTTCTTTTAATAAATTTAAATTTATTATGTTAATTATTAATTATTTTAAAATCATGTTGTAATTAATAAAAATGTATGGTATAATTTTACAGAACATCCAATTAATTTAAAAAGGACGATGAATAGTATGAGTATTAAAGTACGCAAAGCAGTTATTCCGGCAGCAGGTCTCGGCACCAGGGTACTTCCCGCTTCTAAGGCAATGCCAAAGGAAATGCTTCCTATAGTTGACAAGCCTGCCATTCAATACATCGTTGAAGAGGCGGTCAACAGCGGCATTACTGATATCCTGATCATAACCAACCGCGGCAAAGGCGATATTGAAAATCATTTTGACCGCGCACCCGAACTGGAAGCACGTCTTTTGGAAGCGGGCAGACGCGATGCCTATGAGCAGATTATCAATCTGACCACCATGGCCAATATCTGCTTTGTCCGTCAGAAGGTAACCAGAGGTCTGGGCCATGCGGTCAGCTGCGCGCGTTCTTTCGTTGGCAACGAACCTTTTGCCATTCTCTTCGGCGATGACGTCATTATGGGCGATAACCCTGTGACAGCACAGCTTTGTCAGGCATATGAAAAATACGGCCTCGGAGTGGTCGGCACAAAAGAAATGTCCCCCGAAACCGTTATGAGAGGCAGTTCGCTTAAGCTGGAGCCTTTGGACGGCGAAACCAATATTTTCAAATGCACCGACCTGGTTGAAAAGGTCAGACGCGTCGAGGACCTGCTCAGCAATTATACCATTCTCGGCAGAGTCGTATGTCCGCCTGAGATCTTTGACATCCTCGACAAAACACCTCCCGGAACAGGCAATGAGATTCAGCTCACCGACGCCCTGGCACAGCTTGCAAAGACACAAGGCCTCACTGCCGTGGACTTTGAAGGCAAGCGTTACGATATGGGCAACAAGCTGGGAATACTCCAGGCTACGGTTGACGTCGCCCTGACCCACCCGGAGGTAAGCGAAGGCTTTAAGGCTTATCTGAAAGAAATTGTCGATAAGCTTTGAGTATATCAAATTTATTAAGGACGGTTTATCCAATGAGAACAAACAAAAAATTAATCACGTCTCTTGTGGTGTTGGCGCTTATGCTGGCAGCGAGTGTTTTTTGCATGAGCGTATTTGCGGACGCCGAAGACGATCTGGAACTTCTTGATGCTGCCGCTCCGGCAGTTTCAGGATGCGATCTGAAAAAAGAAGATCTTACAATGGTCAAGGTAGATATGACCGGTTTTAAGATGCTGGTTCCCAAGGGAAGCGCACTCACCGTGGAAAGTTCTGCCGATGTATTTTCCAAGAGCGAATTCGACCGCAACACACTGATCAGTGAGAATGTCTTCTTCTATTTCAATACCAATGCCGAAAATTATTGCCAGGTTTACGCAGGAATGGTTGCTCTCAGCCCTCTTGAAAAGTATTACGGCGACTACTCCAAGCTGACTAAGGAACAGCAGGACGAGCTTATCGCACAGCAGATATCCGCGGACGACACTTCATCCTCGGGCAGCTTTGAAAAAATCAACGGCAGAACCTATATGATGATTTCCAAGCCTGACGTCGATGCTACCACCGGCAATCAGTATGTGGTTTACGGCTTATATACAGTCATCGGAGACTACAAGTACATTGTCCAGATCGTCGCCATCAATCCCGACAGCAACGACATGGAAGTCATCAATGAAATGCTCAATTCCGTCAAGCTGAACGGTTTGTCTGAGCCTGTTTCAGTGACGGAAATAGTGCTGATTGTCTTGACTGTGATTGCACTGATTGCTGTTGCGTTTGCCATTTTTACTTTTTACAGGTTCGACAGATTCGTTAAGGCCGGTGTGGCTCCCGCATCTGTATTTGGCTTTGACCTGCCTGAGAGTGTTGCTGACGAAGAAGACACAGACGACAGCGATGACGATGACAGCGACTACGACGAATTTGAGGATGATATGGAAGAAGAAAACGCCGCTTCCGAAGAAACAGTAGAGACGGATCATGACGAAAAAATAATTGACGAATAATCGGTACCAAGTAATAGCTGATTTTCACCCGGCAGAGCTGCGATTCACATCGATTGGCTCTGCCGTTTTTTTTATTTTTTTTATTGCATAACTTTCAGATGTGTGCTACAATATGATTACTGTTCTGAAATATGAATACGATTGATACAACCTATGATGATGGAGGAATAAAAATGATTTGCGGGAATTGCGGAAAAACGCTTGATGACAATTCCATGTTTTGTACATCATGCGGACATATTGCCCAGAGGGACGCCTTGCAAAACCAACAATCCGAACAGCCGGAGGCTGCTGTCGTTCTCAATGAGGAATCCGACGCTTTCAGTGCGGACGACAATTCAGGCGCAGCGGAGCGTGTCGATGAGGCTCAGATTATTGAGGCACTTTCTTCGGAGAATCTGACCGAAAAGAATGACGATGCATCTTCTGACGAACTCACAGAGGTTTTTGAGGAAATCTCTGAGGAAGGGTTCACTGACAGTTTCCAGGAGGATCTCCAGGCGGATCTCCAGGAGGATCTCCAGGAGGATCTCCGGGAAGACTTTCAGGAAGATTTCCGGGAAGGTGCCGGGGAAAGCCTTGAAGAAATCTTTGATGAGAGCGGTAACCAGACCGCAGAAGAACAGAATGACCGCGCTGCCAAAGGCGCCAACGGAAAAATGATCATCGCCATCATTATGCTCTCGGCAGCCCTGCTTGCCGTAACCGGATTATATATCATTGATAAGGTGTTTTACAACAAACCGGCACAGGTTCAACCCTCGACCATTCTCATCGTTACCCAGCCGGAGGATCTCTCACTCAAAGAGAACGACAATGCGGTCTTTTACGTCGAGGCCGAGGGATTAAATCTTACCTATCAATGGTATTACAGGAAGGCCGGAGATGAAATGTGGCACCTCTGGAAGACCCACGACAAAGCAAAGACAAAGGCTGTGGCCAACAAGAGCTGGGACGGAATGCAGGTGTATTGCACCATTACCGACAACAACCGCAATACCGTCGCTTCGGATATCGCTACCATAACCGTTGAAAATTCATCCGGAAAAAACGAAAAAAAATCAAAATAGTATGATATATTAAACAAATACCATCGTATCATCATATCAGGAGGATTTTCATGGATCATATTGAACCCAGAATCGCCAGACTATTATCCGGCATTTTTATTGCGGTGACAATGCTTGTGTCGGGTTGGTTCGGCTATTCCAATAGGGGGATGAAACCGTCTCCACCCGAAATAGATTATGAGTATGAATATTATCCGGATATTCCAGAAGTAACTCCGACAGATGTGTCAAAATCCGATCAGTCATCGGTTGTCTCCGGTTCTGACAATACAACGGATACTTCATCACAAACAGACACCCCGGCGGAACCTCCGGCCCCGATTGAGGAAAAGGTCACCATTAAATATGTCAAAATCAACAAGGCCACCAATATCCGCGCGGAGGACAACAACAATTCAGACAAGGTGGCAGTACTTACCACGGGAACCGAAGTAGAATATGTCTCTGAAAGCAAGACGAGATATCAGGTGAAGTATGCCGGCAATAAAACCGGCTGGATTATCAAAACCTGCGGTGATATTTTTGAAAAAGAAGTGACCGTAAAGCATATTCCATCCTACATCTCCGGTGAACCTGTCAAAATGAACGGCACCAAGGAAGGCAGCGATATTGGCGCCATTTTAAAGAATTATTCCACCACAGGCGCTTCCGTGGCCGTTATCAAAAACGGACAGGTGGCTTATCATTACGAATATGGCTATGCCAACAAACAAAACAAGGTCAAAGTCAATGAAAACACCAAGTTCCGCATTGCCTCGGTGACAAAGGTATTTACCTCCATGCTTGCGATGACCGAAGTGGACGACGGCAAGCTCGATCTGGACGGCGATCTTTCCCAGATAATGGGGTACAAGTTCTATCACCCCCATTACCCAAAAGAAAAGGTAACACCCCGCATGCTGCTGACTCACACCTCGGGCCTGATAGACAGAGACGACGAGTTTTCTCAGAAGCTTACTAACATTACCCACAACGATTATTATTACGTCTCCCCGCCGGGGGTAAAATTCCTCTACTGCAATCTGAATATGGGAATTGCCGGAGCGGTTGTGGAAAAATCCTCCGATCAGACCATCTCACAATACGCAAAGGATAAGTTTTTTGACCCTATGGGAATAGATGCCTCCTATGATGCGAAATATCTCTCAGACAAATCGCTTGTCGCCGACTGCTACTCAGGCGACAAGGTCAATTGCAGCAACAAATATCTCACACGCTCGCAGGAAAGAGGCAAGCCCGGAGATACATTCCACCTGGGACAGGGCGGATTGCTCATCAGCTCCCTGGACCTTGCAAAGGTGGTTACGGTTCTCATTAATGACGGTCAGTACAATGGCAGACAGTATATTTCGCAGCAGTCGGTCAACGAAATGCTCTCAAAGCAGAACATTGAAACCAACGCGGGCTTTGATCAATGCATAGGCATACGCAGGTCGGAAAAGCTCATAGACAACCGCAATATGTTTTTCCACAACGGCGCCGCATACGGTATTTACTCACTCATCGCGTTTGACCCGGCGGACAAGAGCGGCATTGTCATCATCACATCCGGCGCGTTCACCTCCAGAAATAAAAACACCGTATTTGCCGTCTGCGACGATATTCTCAATTACAGCTATGAGGATATACTCAAATAAATCACCTGACTGATAGGCATGTCAAATGAGAGGAACAATATGAGCATAACTAAACATCAATTAGCCAGAGTCCTTTCCGCTGTTCTGATAGCGGTACTTCTGATCGCCTCCGGATGGATTGGTTTTACTTACTACGGCAGCCTTCCCACTTCGGATCACGACACGAAACAGACAGACAGTCACATTTCGCAAACCGATTTAGCGGACGACAACACTGAACCCACTGAGGAAACCCTTCATATTAAAACGGTAAAAATAAAATCTCCTGTCGCTATTTTCGCGGAAGAAAGCACCGAATCGGACAAGCTCGCGGTGATCAATAAAAAAATGGAATTGGAATATATATCCGAAAGTGATCTTTTTTACAAGGTAAAATACGCAGGCACCAGAATCGGATGGATCACTAAATCCCGCGGAGAAGTCACAGAGAAAGACGTCACCGTAAAGCACGCGCCAAAGGGCGTTTCGGACGCCCCGTTTGACCTCGCCCAGACCAAGGAAGGCGCCGACATCGCCGATATTCTCTACAATTACGGCACAATGGGGGCTTCCGTTGCCGTCATCAAAAACGGCAGGGTGGCATATCACTATGAATACGGATACGCCAACAAGGAAAACGATGTGAAGGTGTCCGAAAACACCAAATTCAGAATCGCTTCTGTTTCAAAGGTGTTTACCGCTATGCTGGCAATGGCGGAAACCGATGAAGGCGTGCTCGATCTTGATAAAGATCTGTCGGAGATAATGGGGTTCAAAGTCTGCCATCCGGCCTACTCAGGCACTCCCGTCACCACCCGGATGCTGCTGACACATTCCGCCGGACTGAAGGACAAAAGCGATATGTTTTCCAAAAGCATATCCTCCGTTTCCTCTGACAAACGCTACTATGCCTCAAAGCCGGGGACACGATTCAATTATTCCAATCTCGGTATAGGCATAGCGGGCGCAGTGGTGGAAAAATCCGCAAATAAGACCATTTCTCAATACGCACGGGATAAATTTCTGGAACCTATGGGGATTGATGCTTCATTCGACGCGAAATATCTCTCGGATCCATCGCTTGTGGCCGACTGCTACGCCGGCAATAAAATACACCACAGCAGCGCATTCCTGACGCGTTCTCAGGAAAGAGGCAAGCCCGGCGACGTCTTTCATCTTGGACAGGGGGGGCTACTTATCAGCTCCGAAGACCTTGCCAGACTGATGACATTGCTGATCAATGACGGTCAGTACGACGGCAGACAATATCTCTCGTCGGAGGCCGTCAGGCAGATGCTTACCAGGCAGGACGTCGACACAAAATCCGCATTTGACCAATGTATAGGCATACGAAGATACTCCAAGCTGGTCGGCAAGCACGATTTGTATTACCACAACGGGGATTCATACGGCATTTATTCGCTTATCGCCATTGACCCCGCCGACAAAAGCGGCGTAGCGGTCATCACCTCCGGCGCGTATGCCCAGAGAAAAAAGAATTCCGTATTTGACGTATGCGACGATGTGCTCAATTACGCCTACGGCGAAATACTCAATTGACAGAAATCATACATCCTCCGCCTGCACATGAGCAATACATCACGCAGACGGAGGATTTTTTATTTTTTGTATTATTCAAAAATAATGGGGGCATCTTTGTAGTCGTTCATAAAAAGCATGGCGCTTCTCTCTTCCCTGCCATTTCTGTCATACGCCATAAATGTGCTGAGATCCACAATGTGCAGGATTAACTTACGATCAAGTTCCCCGTTGTCCGCCTCCGGATCGCTGACAGACGGAAAGTTCTCAAAAGGCAGCCAGGCATATACTGACTTCATATCAAGCCTGACATTGATATGAAACGATACCGGAGTTCTGCCAACCGTAAAATAATCCGATTTCCCGCTGAAATCATAAGCGCCGGGTTCTCCCGAAAGGAAATCCTCGAGCCTGTAGGTGTGCTTATTAAAATCGTGCGGCCAGTTTTTCACCGTTACATCGTATGTAAGGTGATACACGCTGTATGTAGCGGAATCGCGGACCACATGCACTGCACGCACGTCATAAAGAACAGAATGACGGTTTCCCCAGTATGCCGCCCAAAGAAAATAGGTGCCGGCCGACACAATCATTGCGGCAGCCAGAAGGATACATCCAACAGCCACCACCAATGATACGGTTTTTTTCTCTCTTGTTTCCTTCATTTATTTCATCTCCATTTATAAAATAATCATTTTTGCCGTCATATCCGCTCCGCAGGGCTGGACCTCCGGCGTCATAAGCGCCCACAGATCGTCCGCGTGACATTCCAGCATATACTGATGGCGTGCCTCCTGCGACAAGGCGTTTACCTGCCTGTAGGATGAGATGAGCGGGAGCTTGGGTCTTGCGCGGGAAAGCAGTGCCTTTCCCCTGTCGTTCATTCCCAGCAGGCGGATATATCTCAGCCCCTCCGAATGTACGCTGCGCACTCCCAGATACGCCGACAGCACTATTCTCCTGATCCGCGCGTGGCTGTAACGCTTCGACTTGATGGAATCATACAGCTCGTCCAATGACCTTGCCGTGCGCACACAGTCGTATATTCTGTTTTCCAGCCCCTCTGATATATCCGGCAGACTGGCTATCTGTTCCCGGGTCATACTGCGCAATCTGCCTAGTACCGCCCTCTCACACCGCCGGAGATCGGCCGGTGCCTTGCCCTCCGCCATCATCCGATGCAGCTCCCTGTATGTACTCTGAGGAACATACCGCCCTGCCTCATCCGGACTTCCGTCGCAAATCATGCGGCGTATCGCGGTGGCTGAGGCCATGTCCCCCGCCGTCTCGTCCGAATCGTGGGCAGCTCCTTCACGCGGTATTCCTATCGGTATGATCTGTGAATTCAGCCTTTTCAAAGAGCGTATGTATTCCACCGCAAGCGTGTTGTTCGGCATACAGAGTATCTCGGCCATGTCGTCGCCGTACAGCCTGCGCACCGCCTCGGTACGCGCCGAGGCAAAAGGCATTCCCTGCGAAAGCAGGGCGTTGAGTTCCGGCCTGACAGATTCGTCCGACACGGCGTCGGCGGCCTTGGCAATGGTATCGGCGCTGCCGCACTCGGTTCCGAAGCTCAGGTAATCCACACACCCCAGCGCATCGGCAACGCCAACCCCTCCCGCCGCGAATTTTTCCGCACCCGCACAGGCAAACGGCAGCGGAAGCTCCAGCACCAGATCGGCTCCGCCCTCCAACGCCATCCTTGTGCGGCTGAATTTGTCGGCAACGGCGCAGTCGCCCCGCTGAACAAAATTGCCGCTCATAATGACGACAATGCTTTCCGCTCCGACAAGTTCCTTTGTGCGCAATATGTGATATCTGTGTCCGTTGTGAAATGGGTTGTACTCCGCAATGATAGCGGCTGTCTTTCCTTTTACATCATTATTTGCGTTAATTTCTGCCATCTCCCCGCGGATTATTTGAGTGTTTGGTAATTTTTTTTGTGTGTTTCGGCGATACTTCTTGAAATTTCTCTTATTATGTTATATTATATAATCAGGAATATGCAAATTCAATGTTTTTTCGCAGTATTCTCACATATTTTTTCGGACAGGAGATAATACCAATGAAAGTTCTTGTTATCAACGCAGGCAGCTCTTCGCTCAAGTATCAGTTGATTGATATGGACAACGAGACTGTCATCGCAAAGGGTCTTTGCGAAAGAATCGGCATGGACGGCAGCAAGCTTACCCACAAGGTAAACGGCGAATCCTATGTAACAGAGGTTGCCATGCCCACTCACACCGAAGCATTCAACGCTGTTAAGGAAGCCCTCACCTCCGGCGACGGCAAGGTGGTCGATGACCTCAGCGAAATCTCCGCTCTCGGTCACAGAGTGGTACAGGGCGGCGCACTCTTTAAGGATTCCTGCATTATTACCGACGAGGTCATCGAGGGAATCCGCGAACTCAGCCCGCTTGCTCCTCTGCACAATCCCGCTCATATTCAGGGCATTGAAGCCGCTATTGACGTTTTCGGCAAGGACGTTCCTCAGGTTGCCGTTTTTGACACCTCATTCCATTCCACCATGCCCGCAAAGGCTTACACATTCGGCGTTCCCTACGAATACTATGAGAAGTACGCCATTCGCCGCTACGGTTTCCACGGCACCAGCCACAGATATGTCACCGGCAGATGCCTTGAGCTGCTCGGCAAGGCTGAAAATCCTGAGGGAACCCGCATCATCAACTGCCACCTCGGCAACGGCTCCTCCATCTCCGCCGTCAAGGACGGCAAGGTAATCGATACCTCGATGGGTCTTACTCCTCTGGACGGCTTTATCATGGGTACCCGCTCCGGTTCTCTCGATCCCTCTGTCGTCACCTTCATCATGGAGAAGGAAGGCCTCTCCCCCTCCGAGATGGACACCATTCTCAACAAGAAGTCCGGTATGCTCGGTCTTTCGGGCGTTTCCAGCGACGACCGCGACGTTACCACCGCCGCAAAGGAAGGCAATGAAAGAGCTATCCTTACCCATGAGATCCTTGAGTATCAGATCGCCAAATTCATCGGCAGCTATTATGTCGCCCTCGGCGGCATGGACGCTCTGGTATTTACCGCCGGTATCGGTGAAAACCAGACAGTCCACCGCTCCAGAATCTGCCGCTATCTCGAGTGTTTCGGCGTAGAGCTTGACGAAGAAGTCAATGCCTCTGTACACGGCAGAGAGTGTGAGATTTCCACTCCCGAAAGCAAGGTCAGGGTTTACGTCATTCCCACCGACGAGGAAATGGTTATCGCAAGAGACA
This sequence comes from uncultured Eubacteriales bacterium, assembly GCA_900322085.1. Lineage (GTDB taxonomy): Bacteria > Bacillota > Clostridia > Oscillospirales > Acutalibacteraceae > RUG762. The sequence continues at coordinate 20,148 of ONYN01000056.1, forward strand.
CCAAGGCTCTTGTCGAAGGCCAGAACGCATAATCTCTCTTTTCTCTATCTGAATCATACAACCAACCCGCGGTATTGCTCACTTTTGCTGACAATACCGCGGGTTTTGCTTTTTACCTATTGAGTCAGTTTCACAGTAAGAACCCTTGAGGACTGCGTTCTCCCGAAGCAGTCGGTGACAATGCAGTACGCCTGCATTTTATCCCATGTCGGGTTGGACTTGGCACAGGTGGTCGCAGTGGTGTGATTTTTCCATATGCTCCAGTTCTTCGCGCCTTTCTTTTTGTAATACCACTGGTATTTCAGGCCGCTGCCCTGTGCCTTCACTGAGAATGTAACATTGTCGCCTGCCCTGACCGATACGTCGGAGGGCTGCGCAGTTATTTTCGGCATACCGCTGAGCCGGATCACTGCCGTATCTGACTTTAGCGTTTTGCCGCTGCTGTCGCTCACCGCGCAATACACCTGCATACCGTCCCATGTGGCATTGGACTTGGCATGGGTGGTCGCGGTGGTATGCCCCTTCCATGTGCTCCAGTTCTTCGCCCCGAATTTTTTATAGTACCACTGGTATTTCAGACCGCTGCCCTGCGCCTTCACTGAGAATGTTGCATTGTCTCCGGCTTTGACCGATACGTCAGAGGGCTGCAATGTGATCTTAAGTGGATTGACAATCGTTACGGTCGCCACAGCGGACGATATGTGATTTGTCGTATCATCAATCACGCAATACACCTGCATACCGTTCCACGTATCATTGGCTGCTGCGTATGTGTCGGGCGTTGTATGTCCTTTCCATATGCTCCAGTTTTTTGCACCCTTCTTTTTGTAATACCACTGGTAAGCGAGGGATTTTGCTCCCTGCGCCCTCACCGAGAATTTGACTCTTTTGCCCGATGCCGTGGTTACATCGGATGGCTGAACGGTAATGGTGATCGGACGTCCATCCGATGCGTCCTTGTTCCATTCGTCGTTCCAGTCGGAATAATTATCGTCACCGTTGAGAATTCTGCCGCTGTCATTGATCGCGTCGGCATAAACCGGCACTCCCGCTGAGGCAATCAGCATGAATGAAACGGTCACAGCCATCATCTTTTTGATCCCGGATAATTTCATATTCTCATCCCTTTCCTTATACTACTAATCAGCTATAACGAACGCGCATACTCCGCCGCCGGCCGCCAATTGCGGCGCCGGTGCTTTCCATCGTCCTCATGTAGACGCTCTGCACCACTCCTACACCGAAATACAGACACATGCTCGACGATCCGCCGGCCGAGAAAAACGGCAGCGTAATACCGATAACCGGCAGCACCGAAATGCACATTCCTATATTGAAGATGGTCTGCGTGGCGATCATTGCAAAGAATCCGATGCACATGAACCGGCCCATCATATCCACCGCCTTGAACGCCGCGTAAAGCGACAGCATCATCACGGCAAAAAGCAGTCCCAAAAGGAGCACTGCGCCGATGAACCCGAATTCCTCACATGCCACGGTAAAGATAAAGTCGTTATGATCCTCCGGAACAAGTCCTGACTGTATCATCGTGCTGGTGCCGTGACCTTCACCTGTAAGACCTCCGTTGCCGATTGCCACCTTGCCGAGCGTCTGCTGATAGAGAATTCCCATTTCGTCGCCCTCCTGCGGGTTATAGACCGCCGAGAATCGCTTCTGCTGGTGGGAACTCATGCTCTGCCAGAATATAGGCGACATGGCGACAATCGCCGAAAGACCCAGCAGGATGAAATTCCAGCTCAGTCCGCTTGAGAAAAACATGATCAGGAACATCACCATAAACATCAGTGCCGTACCGTCGTCGCCCTGCAATATGCAGAGTCCGACAGGGACAAGCGCGTGTCCGCCCAGCATAAACACGCTGGACAGCGTATTCAGCGTGTTTTTCTCCACAACGTACGATAGGTGGTAGGAAAACGTGACGATGAATCCTATCTTCATAAGCTCGGACGGCTGAAAGCTGTAGCCGAAAATATTCAGCCATGCCACGTCGTCGGCTACAGCGTTGCCGCCGATGGCCGATTGTCCCACAACGAAGGTAAGTCCCACAAGGAATACGCACATTCCTCCCACAATCGGCCAGAGCTGTCCCATCCGGTGATAATCCATCAGAGAAATCACAAACGCCCCGCCAAATCCGATCATTGCGGCCATGACCTGCGTTTTGATGGCAATGGGTCGGGCGCTGTGAATCAGCATACAGCCGTAAATGGTGCATGTGAGAATCAATGCCCACATGGCGATGTAGGTAGTTCTGACGTAAGTGACCGACGCATTTGCCGCCTTGACAGCAAAACGCCTGAGCGCCAATAATTTATCAGACATTTTTCACACAACATTCCTTTCTGCTATCTTTAAAAAAAATTCTTCTAGAAAACTGTAGTGAATTTGTATGAAAATATTATAGTTTATTTAATCAAAGACTTCAAGTAAAAATAGTGAAAGATATTTGAATTCCGCATTAATATATGATATAATGATTCCGATAAACCATTATATTTTTTCAAAGGAGCGAAATATATGCTTTCTGACATTGAAATTGCACAGCAAACCAAAATGCGTCCCATTCAGGATGTCGCAGCGGATCTCGGGCTCGAAGCCGACGATCTCGAATTCTACGGCAAATACAAGGCAAAACTCAGCGAGGAGCTTTATTCCCGCTACGCTGACAAGCCGGACGGCAAACTCATTCTGGTAACGGCGATCAATCCCACCCCCGCGGGAGAGGGAAAAACCACCACTTCGGTCGGTCTTGGTCAGGCAATGGCAAAAATCGGCAAAAAAGCAATTATCGCCCTGCGTGAGCCTTCGCTCGGTCCGGTTTTTGGCATAAAGGGCGGCGCCGCCGGCGGCGGATACGCTCAGGTGGTTCCCATGGAGGACATCAATCTCCATTTCACCGGCGATATGCACGCCATTACCTCCGCCAACAACCTGCTCTGCGCACTGCTCGACAATCACATGCAGCAGGGCAACGAGCTTGGAATCGACCCCCGCAGGATTCTGATCAAGCGCTGTCTCGACATGAACGACCGCGCTCTGAGAAATGTGGTGGTCGGACTTGGAGGCAAGATGAACGGCGTTCCCCGGGAGGACGGCTTTATCATCACCGTCGCAAGTGAGGTCATGGCCATTCTCTGCCTTGCCGCCGATCTCAGCGACCTGAAGTACCGTCTCGGAAGAATTCTCGTCGCTTACACCTACGACAACAAGCCTGTATTCGCAAGCGACCTTCACGCGGAAGGCTCAATGGCCGCGCTCCTCAAGGACGCCATCAAGCCCAATCTGGTGCAGACCCTTGAGGGAACCCCCGCCATCATGCACGGCGGTCCCTTTGCCAATATCGCTCACGGCTGCAACTCCATCCGCGCCACCAAGCTTGCCCTTAAGCTGGCGGATTACTGCATTACCGAAGCGGGATTCGGCTCCGACCTCGGCGCGGAGAAATTCTACGACATCAAGTGCCGCTTCGCCGGATTCAAGCCGGCCGCCTGCGTGCTGGTTGCCACTGTCCGCGCACTTAAATACAACGGCGGCGTTCCCAAGACTGAGCTTTCGGGCGAAAATCTTGAAGCACTCAAAAAGGGCATCGTCAACCTTGGCGCTCATATCGACAACATGAAGAAATACGGCGTTAACGTAGTGGTCGCCATCAATCGCTTCCTCACCGACTCGCAGGCGGAGCTTGATTATATCGCCGATTACTGCCGCGGCAAGGGCGCTGAATTCGCTCTCTCCGAAGTATTCGCAAAAGGCGGCGAAGGCGGCACCGAACTTGCAAAGAAAGTGGTGGAGGCAGTGGAAAAGCCCTCCGATTTTGCTCCGATTTACTCCACTTCTCTCTCCATAAAGGAAAAAATCAACGAGATTGCCACCAAGATTTACGGTGCTTCAAAGGTCAATTACACATCGGCAGCCGAAAAGCAGATTGCTTCCTTTGAGTCGCTTGCGGAAAACATGCCGGTATGCATCGCAAAAACCCAGTATTCTCTCTCGGACGACCCGACCCTGCTCGGCAGACCGGAGAATTTCGAGATCACCGTCAAGGAAGTCAGGCTTTCGCATGGTGCGGGCTTCGTGGTAGCGCTCACGGGCGACATTATGACCATGCCGGGCCTGCCGAAGGTTCCCGCCGCCAACAAGATTGACGTGGACGGCAGCGGCTCAATCACAGGGCTTTTCTGATGGCAGAGGAAATCATCACCAATCGTGTGGAAGAAACAGAAGCGCTCGGCAGACGCATTGGCGCCATGCTGTCGGGCAATGAGACCATCGCCCTCTTCGGCGGCCTCGGCATGGGCAAAACCGCCTTTGTACGGGGTCTTGCCGAAGGGCTGGGAATTGACCCTTTGGAGATTGCAAGCCCGACCTTTGCCATCGTTCACGAACATGAAGGCGACGATAAAAAGCTCTACCACTTCGACATGTACCGCGTGGAAAGCTGGGACGATCTCTATTCCACAGGATTTTTTGACTACATCGGAAACGGAGTTATCGTGACCGAGTGGAGCGAAAATATCGAAGGTGCCCTTCCGGACGACAGAATTAATATTGAGATTTCCGCGCCGGGTCACGACGACAGACGGATATTCAGAATCAGCGGACTCCCGCTCGAACCGGCAGGATAATTATTGAAAGAAAGCGAATTGAAAAATATGAAAATACTTGCGGTCGACAGCTCGGCGATTTCTGCCGGCTGCGCGATAGTTGACGGCGGAGACGTCATTGCCGAGAGCTTTGTCAGGGTGGGACTTACCCACAGTGAGACTTTGCTGCCAATGGTGGCAAACACGCTTGCCAACGCAAAACTCACCGCCGAAGACATTGACTGCTTCGCCGTGTCTTCTGGACCGGGTTCATTCACCGGCATCAGAATCGGCGTTGCGGCGGTCAAGGGAATGGCGTTTTCACGCAATACTCCCTGCATAGGCGTCTCAACTCTGGAGGCAATCGTGTGGAACGGCATGGCTCTGGACGGTGTGATATGCGCCGCAATGGACGCGCGCCGTCAGCAGGTTTACAACGCGCTTTTTACCTTTGACGGCGAGGGCATGAATCGTCTCTGCGACGACAGGGCCATCTCCATTGAAGAGCTGACAAACGAACTGCGGGACGAGTCCCGCCCCATTTACCTCGCGGGGGACGGCGCGGCGCTTTGCTATGAATCAATGCGCGAATCGCTGCCGGATGTCAGACTTATGCCGGAGCATATGCGCTACCAGCGCGGGTTCGGAGTGGCAATGGCCGCTCAGAGAATTCTTTTGCATGACGGCGCCGTCACCCCGGACAAGCTCGTTCCCACCTACCTGCGACCTTCACAGGCGGAGAGGGAAAAAATGAACCTCAAACTGAGAAAGAACTCTTAATAACAAGGAGATTACATAACATGATAGCTATTGGCTGTGATCACGGGGGATTCTCCCTGAAACAGGAAATCATCAAATATCTGAAAGACAACGGCATTGAATTCAAAGACTTCGGCACCGACTCGGAAGCTTCGGTCAATTACGCGCCCATTGCCGCCGCTGTGGGACACAGCGTGGCGGACGGCGAGTGCGAGAAGGGTATTCTGATCTGCGGCACCGGAATAGGCATGTCCATGGCGGTCAACAAGGTAAAGGGCATTCGCGCCGCCTGCTGTTCCGATCATTTCAGCGCCAAATATACCCGTCTGCACAACGACGCAAACGTCCTTTGCATGGGCGGCAGGGTCATCGGTGCAGGCGTTGCTGTGGAGCTGGTCGATCTCTTCCTCCACACCGAATTTGAAGGCGGCAGACACGCCGCCAGAATCGCTCAGATAGCAGCGATTGAAAACGGAGAGCTGTAAGAAGAAAATGAAAAGAATAGCCAGATTTGAAAAGGTCAGCACCCAGCAGTTTTTCAACGCGTGGAATGAATTATTCGGGTCAGTCAGCGGCGCGGCAGAAGCACTTGAACAAATTCCTCTTCCCCGCCGCGCAACAGCCGGTTCCGCGGGGTATGACTTTGCCCTTCCCTTTGACCTTGCGTTATCCCCCGGTCAGACCGCCAAAATTCCCACCGGAATACGTGCGCGGATTGACGATGGCTGGGTGCTGATGATTTATCCCAGGAGCGGCCTTGGCTTTAAGTACCGCTTACAGCTCAACAACACCGTCGGCGTAATCGACAGCGACTACTACTATTCCTCCAACGAGGGACATATCTTTATCAAGATTACCAACGACTCCAACGAGGGAAAAATTCTCTCCCTCAAAGCAGGAGACTGCTTTGCTCAGGGAATTTTTACCCCCTTCGGCATCACCGAGGACGACGAAGCCCACGGCGTGCGTGACGGCGGTTTCGGCAGCACAAGCGTCAGATGAGATATCTGCCGAAGTAACAGCAGGATACGGCAAATACCGCGCACGACAGCAAGGCAGCCGCCATGTAAAAAACAAACATTTTTATGCCGTGCCAGATCAGTTTGTTTGAAAGGCCTTCATTCCATCCGTTAAATGACGGTCGGAACCCCAGCGCATATTCCCCCGCGTAAACCGCGATGACACAATTACAAACGCAATAGGGCAGCAGCACAAGCGCCGAAAAGCACAGTTCACGCAGCTGTGCCAGTTGCATTGCTCCGCAGATCAACGCTCCGAATCCCATGCCCCGGAACGCCGCTAAGGGAAAAACGAGATATCGTGCCGTCCGGAACGACGAACATATTGCGATCGCCACCAAAAAACCGACAGTAATCGGTGCCACGTACCAAAAGGGCTGCTTCAAGCCTATGCAATACCTTTCCGTCAGTCCGACCCAATCCCGCCGATTGCCGTAAACCGACTGTGTTACGCATCCGAACAGTATTCCCACCGCAAGACAGGCAATCAGTTCCCATTTGTACCTGTCCTGCGATATGATTTGCCTAAGGCGTTCCCACATGCGTGAAACAGACGTATCGGCAGCGGTTTCGGAATTCTTCATCTTTTTTACACACCCTTTTTCATTTTATAATTCATTCTATGCCGCGGACGGCAAAAAAAGAAGAGGTCCGGTTTTAATCAACCGAGCCTCTTCTTTTTTTATCATCCCATATTCGGATAGTAATTCAACGGGTTAATCCTCTTGGTACCGCTGCGGAATTCAAGATGAAGGTGATTGCCTGTCGATCTTCCTGTGGAACCGACGATACCGACAGTATCTCCGGCTTTGACTTTCGCGCCCACGCTAAGGAAGCTTGCCTTTCTCATATGTCCGTAATATGTACGTATGCCGTCGTTTTGCTCTATGACAATGAAATAGCCGTATCCGCCGTAATCATATGAATTCTTGACCACGGTACCGGCCGCCACAGCAATGATCTGTGACCCTCCCGGAGCGGCAATGTCCAGTCCGTAATGATTCTTGCCGTCTCTTGGGCCAAAGTAAGAACTGATTCGCGTTGCGGTCTGGGTCGGCCACAGATACTTGCCTCCGCCCTTCACGGCGTAATCGACAAAATGATCGACGTAATCGCCGCATACGTAGCCGGAAGCACCCGAAGGTGTGACGATTTTATACCAGCCGTCTTTTACTTCAGAATACTTGTAAACCTCGTTCTTCCTGATGGTGGCCACCAGCTTGCCTGACGTTGATGCTATAGTGCGTACATTGACCATTGACACCGAAACAATGATCTTTGAGTTGTCTGATGTGGATTGTACCGAAGCCTTAAAGCCATTCGTCTTGACGTATGCCTGAGATACCCATCCGATGGTGGAATCCGCCAGTTTAACCTTGAACCAGGAACCCTTCTTCTGAATAATGCCGCCCTCCGTTCCACGATAAATCCTTCTGATAATATCATATCCTGTGCCGGAGCCTTTCCTGAGATTGGTATAGCTGCCGGTCACAATGATGATTCCGTTGCCAAGGTCAACATTCTTTTTCACGGTCTGCTTAGTCGTGGTAGTTGTTGCCTTTTTGGTGGTGGTAGAAGTCGCCTTCTTGGTAGTGGTCGTCTGCTTGGTGACAGCTGTCGTCTTTTTGGTGGTAGAAGTCGTCTTCTTGGTAGCGGTCGTCTGTTTGGTGGTGGACGTCGTGGACTTTGAAGTCGCTTCTACCTTCTCGGTGGTAGTTGTCGCCTTTTTAGTGGTGGATGATGCCTGTATGGTGGCAGATGTCGTCTTGTTAGTGGCAGAAGATGTCTCCTTGGTGGCAGTTGCATCTGTCTTCGATGCAGACTTGGTTGTGCTGCTTTTTGAAGTAGAGGCCTTGGCAGTTGTGGACGTTGATGTCGCAGTTGATTCTTCTTCACTGTCCTCATCGGAATTGAATCTGATATAATCGGCCGATACCCAGCCGTAAGAGCCGTTTCCACGCTTTATTTTGTGCCAGCCATCCTGCGTCTCTATGACGACAACCGAATTGCCCTCGCTCATCACGTTGCACACCGCATAATCCAGACCGGGACCGCTGCGGACATTGAGATAATCCGCGGTCACTATGCCAGATCGCTCACTTGCCGCAAAAATACCGGGCAGAATCTCTGAACAGCTGAAGGTCACAGCCATAATAGCCGCCGCTGTCAATGATATGGCCTTCTTTACCGACTTGCTGCTGTAATTCAAAATGATCACCCTCCTGAAAAATAAACCAACGAATCGCCGCAAATCACATAATAATTTGTTTAAATAATATACATAATTGTAACAGCTTTGTAATCAGATTGCAATATAAAACGGAGGATAATTTTTCAAATCGTTAATATTCTATGTTATGTATAAACATTTTTGATGTTCGAGTAAAACTTTAGTGATATTCATATGTGCAATATATTAACATATTCAATTTTATCACTGCAAAGCGACAGACAGAATGGAATCGTTTCACCATCCGCGTTTTGCCGGTGGAAGTCTGCGGAATAAAGCGCGGCAGAGCCGTATTTCTCTGTGCTGATCATCTTGAGCATGCCGTCCCCCGACGCCGTATCAAATCCCAGACCGCCTCCAATGCCCACTCCGTACAGCTTGAGACAGGCTTCCTTTGCCGTCCATATCCGGTAAAATCTTCGTGTGCGTTCGCCCATTTCAGATGAAGCTCCTACATAATTTCGCTCTGCCTCTGTAAAAAAACGCTCCGCAACGAGGGGATTGAACCTGCGAACAGCTTCGATATCCACCCCTACCTCCCCATGGGAAAAAGCGGCGGCAACCGTACACCCGCAATGCGAAATATTGAATTTCACACCACTGCCGGGATAAAATGGTTTCCCGGAAATGCCATACGACAATTGCAGCTTATCTTCGGCGACTCCCTCCGCGTCGGAAATGTGCTTTCTCACAAACGCATGTGCCGCCGCTGAAATGCTTCTTTTACGTTGTGCAACGGACATCTCATCCGAGAGAGCTGCGTCAAATATAAATACGTCAATCTTCCCCGCCAAATCTGACTCCGCCTTTCCGGACTAAAAAAATTAACACTCAATTTCCGCATTATACCTTTTCAAACGCGGTCATAGATATTATAATATAAATGAATGTTAAATACAATTGATTTTATCAATGGCATATGAGGGTGATATTCTTTGAAGGACAGCAAACAAAAAAATATTTCATCAGAAATGAAAGCGGATTCACAGATCAAATACTCCATTCCCAGTCGCATTGCAAGGATTTCAGTGGGGGTATTGATGTGTGCCGCCCTGGTCATTACAGGCTTGTCCACCGCTCTGACCTCTTTTGACTTCGTACGCAAAGATGACCTTGTCATTGTGCTGGATCCGGGACACGGCGGTGCCGATACGGGAGCCGTCAACACGGAACTCGGACTTTACGAATCGGCCATCAATCTCAAAATAGCGCTTGCCTGCCGCGACCGACTGATGCAATACAACGGCGTAAGGGTGTATATGACGCACACCGGAGTGGGAAATACATATGGCAAATCCTCCCTCAGCAGCCGTGTAAGTGTCGCCGGAGAAGTGAAAGCTGATATTTTCATCAGTCTGCACATCAACTCCGCGGATAACAAATCCGCAAACGGCGCTGAAATATACGTTCCGGCCACTACCCACGAGCCTAAATACAACGAGCAATGCACCCGGCTTGCGGAGAATTTCATCGCAAACTTCACCGCTCTCGGTCTCAACAGCCGCGGTATTAAGACAAGAAAAAGCGGAGGCGGCAGAGTTTATCATTTTTCCGACGGAACCACCGAAACAGGGGATTATTATTACGTTGTCGGTGAACCGATAAGCCGTCTGCAAATTCCCGGGATTCTCGTAGAACATGCCTTTATCGGCGCGGATTCCGATTTTCTCGACAGCGACGCCGACCTGGAAGCACTCGGCCAGGCAGACGCGGAGGCAATAGCCAAGCACTACGGGCTGAGGCGCAAGGAGGAATATGCCGGTTCGTCAAACGATACGTCCTCTGTATCGTCCCATGTCAGCTCTATTGAGGAGCATGTCAGCTCTGAGCCGGATACATCTTCGGAAGAAGGCTATACCTCTGAGGAGGACGCAAATTCCGAATTGAAAACGCTGGAGGACATGATCAGGGCGTTGCCGGACTCCCCCACCGAAAGTGACGCAAATCAGATAAGGGCGGTCAGGACAGCCTATTATTCCCTCAGTGAAAACAGCCGCGGCCAGCTTGACGCGACGCTTTATCAAAGAATGTGCAATATCGTGACAGCATATGAAAACACGGTAAAACAAGTTCGCATTTCTGTGCGCGAAGGCTCACAGCTTTCCATCGACCGCTTTAACGGCAAACTGCTCAACGCTGAAACAACGGCGCAGCCCTCCGGCAGAATTACGGTATTTACGATCACGGTAGAGCTTGCGCTTTACATCAATCCCAACGCACCCGAACAATACCAGCACGAAGGGTTTATGACATATCGCGTCACTTCACCCGACGGCAGGCTGCTGGATCAAACCGACGATGTTCCGGACGGATCGGTGATTTCTGTGATGTACAATGACACCGTACTGGACTCTCTCATTATTTCCATAAATTAAAAAAATGCAAAAGCGGCTCGCTGATTTACCGTAATGGTTCATACGGATAAAATCAACGAGCCGCCCCTTTAGAGCCTGCCGACGTATCTCTTCACGCACGGAGATACGTCGGCAGGCGCTTATTTAATGATTGATCATAAACACGTGATTATTTATCTTCGGGAATCAGCAGACCGTAGTCTCCGTCACGGCGGCGATAGACCACATTTATGCTGCCGTTCTCCACATTGCGGAACATGAAGAACTGATGACCGAGCATATTCATCTGGAGCACAGCCTCATCGACGTCCATGGCAAACACAGGGAATTTCTTTGTGCGTACAATCTGGAACTGCTCGTCCTCGATTTCTTCCTCCTCATAATCTCCGCCGAAGGGCTCAAACATCTCCACTGTATTGGTATTCTTGAATCTCTTGGCAAGCTTCTTTTTGTTGCGGCGAATCTGTGCCGAAAGGCTGTCCACCACCAGATCAAGTGCTTCATCAAGATCAAGGCCTGTTTTTTCCGCGCGATAGATGTATCCGTTGCTGCGGACGGTCACTTCAATGGTGTATCTGTTGCGCTCCATTGTCACGGTGACGTCGGCGTCTGCGTTATCATCGAAGAATTTATCGAATCTGGCAAATTTTTTGTCTACTCTCTCTTTGAATGAATCTCTGAGATTGATTTTTCTTCCTGTAATTGTCAATTTCATAAACGAATTCTCCTTTCTCATCAAGAGAAATAAATGAAAAGTTCGGAAATACGGTTGATGAATGATCTCCGTTTTGATTTCCGCTTTTATTATAACATAATAAACAAAAATATGCTATATACTTTCGAGAATTTAATAAAATTTAACATTTACATCATTGCTTTAAGTCATATCTCCGCGCTTGCGTGACGGGTGACATGACATCCCACATTCACTGCCACCGGAAGTCCCGCAATATGGGTGGGCGCAGTCTCGATATTGACAGCCAGCGCCGTCACACTGCCGCCGAATCCCTGCGGACCGACTCCTGTAGCATTGACGGCTTCAAGCGCGTCGGCTTCCATCGACTTGTAATAATCGTCCGGATTGGGTTGGTCAAGGCTGCGGCAGAGCGCTTTTTTGGCAAGCAGCGCGCATCCCTCAAAGTCACTTCCGATGCCGACCCCCAGCACCATGGGAGGACAGGGATTCCCCCCCGCCATCTTTGCCGTCTCCGCAATGAATGCGATGATATCCTCTCTGCCCGAAGCCGGGGTAAACATTCTGAGCCTGCTCATATTTTCGCTGCCAAAGCCCTTTGGCGCAACGGTAATCTTTATTTTGTCGCCTGCGACGATTCTCGTGTGAATGACCGCCGGAGTGTTGTCCCCCGTATTGACTCTGCGAAGAGGATCGCTCACCACCGAGCAGCGCAGCAGCCCCTCGGTATATCCCCTGTGTACCCCCTGATTGACAGCATCCTCCAGCAGACCGCCTTCAATATGCACATCCTGCCCCACTTCGACGAATACTACAGCCATTCCGGTGTCCTGACACACAGGAATATCAAGCTCTCGTGCGGCGGCGATATTGGCCTTCATATCGTCAAAAATTGACCTGCCGAGCGGTGAGCTTTCGCATTTGGAACAAACCTCAATGCGCGCTGTGAGATCGCCGGGAAGAATTTTATTGGCGCAAATGCAAAGCTCACGTACCTTTTCGGTTATTTCGGAAGTATTGATTGTCCTCATTGATGATGATTCCTCCGTCCGTTCTGAATGATTCCGCTGTCAAAAACAGCCTTGCCATCTATATAAACCGCAAGCGGCTTTGCCGCGAGCGTCAGCGGGTCGGCGTCATATATCGAAAAATCCGCGTCCTTGCCCGGCTTCAGAGAACCTATGCGATCGTCCAGTCCCAGTATTTTCGCGGGATTGATGGTAATGGCTCTCAGTGCGCTGTCGTAATCCATTCCCTCACGCACGGCAAGCCCCGCGCAGAGCGGCAGATATTGAATAGGGATGACCGGATGATCGGTGACAATGGCCGAACGGATACCGGCAGCATCAATGATTCCGGGAGCTTTCGGCGTCTGATTGACCAGCTCCGGCTTGGAGCGGTCGCACAGGAAGGGACCGCTGAACACATCGGCTCCGCAGGCGGCAAGCTCGTCAGCCACCATATACCCTTCCGTAGCGTGAACCAGCACATATTGAAGGCCGAATTCCTCCGCAATCCGTATCCCGGTAAAAATATCATCCCTGCGGTGCGCATGAATATGCACGGGAAGCTCCCCGCGAATGACGGGCAGCAACGCTTCACATTCGGCATCAAAGTCGGGAAGGTCGTAATCCTCGTCCTCATTTGCCTTTTCAACGTCCTCTCCGTATCTGCGTGCCTTAATCAGCGCTTCACGGATGATCTTGGCTGTGGCCATGCGGGTCATGGGAGATTCGTCGCGGTTGTGGTGCGTGGTCTTTGGATTTTCGCCCAGAGCCATCTTCATTGAAACCGGAGACTGGATGAGCAGCCTGTCCACCCTTCCGCCTGTCGTCTTGATGGCCGCCATGGATCCGCCGATCGGATTAGCGCTTCCCGGACCGGTTACGACCGCCGTAATCCCTGCTTCACGCGCTTCCGCAAAGCAGCGGTCAAAGCTGTTGATAGCGTCTATCGCCCGCAGGGAGGCAGCAGACGTTTGTCCGTCCTCGTTGCCGTCGTCCCCTTCAAAGCCCAGTCCGTCGTCCCACATTCCCAGATGAGTGTGCGCGTCAATAAACCCCGGATAAATCCTTCTGCCGCCCAGGTCGACGCACGGTTCTCCTTCTTTGGCCATGTAATCCGACATATCTCCGACCGCCAGTATCCTGCCGCCGTCCACCGTCATGTATCCGTTTATGATCGCGTCGCCCTCGGCGGTGTAAATATACGCATTGGTAAATGTCAAGTTTATATTCCCCTTAATTGTATGATTTTTGAATTTTGACAACACAAAAGGCGATTGCCGCATATCCGTTTTTTCATATCGGAAACATCAGCCAGATACGAAAAGCGGATCATCTCGGTAACCGCCCGATTATTCAGTATTGATTATGTACAAAAAAGCAACCTACGCAGATGCCGCCCGGCTCACCACTGATTAGCGCCGCCGTTGCCTCCGCCCTTGCGGCTGCGTCGGCTGTCCTTTTTCATCCCGGAAATTTTCTCGTCGCTTGACGCCATGAATTTAGACAGCATATCGTCAAAATTATCTGAGGAATTCTGCCTGCGGTTCCAGTCATAATTATCCGAACCGCCTCTGCCGCCCTGCTGACGTCCTCCAAAGCCTCCGGAACGGCGGTTGCCGCCCTGCGGCCTTGGTTCGGCCTGCTTGATGGAAAGGCTGATCTTGCCTTTCTCGTCAATGTCCAGAATCTTGACCTTGACGGTCTGACCGACCGTAAGATGATCCTTGATCTCCTTGACAAAGACAGGCGCAACCTCGGAAATATGCACCATGCCCGACGTATTATCGCCAAGGTCAACAAACGCACCGTAATTCATTATGCCTGTGACCTTGCCCTCGACAATTTGTCCTTTCTCAAATGCCATATATGAAAAATCCTCCTGAATTAATTCGTCATTGCTAAAACCGACACACGGCTGTTAACAGCCGTATCAGCCTATTTTACACAGATGACTCATTAAATTATTTGCTTGCCTATGCAGTGAAGCTGCGGTATTATTATAATTGTAAAACATTCAGCCTGCCGTATTGTAAAAAATCTTTTCGCCCGGATAAACCATATCGAGTTTTTCCCTGGCCTTGGCCTCGATGAGCTGGTCAAGATCACCCTTCAGCTCATCCTCCAGCTTTTTGTTTTCGGCAGTCTGATCAAGTATCTGCTGATCGAGCTGTGCAAGAATTTCCTCTTTTTTGGAGATGGAATTCAAAGAATTGGCAATGGACAAAGTGCCAATCATAATCGCAGCAACAATCACAGTGCCGACTATCAGCTTTGTGCCGAACCCGGCGGATCTGACCGCATATATAAAATCATCCTTCTGATTTTTGAATGAACGCGTCGAATGGCGGATCTTTTTATGAGCTGTCCGCCGGTAGCCTCCCTTTCTCACGCCCCTGCCGTGAGTTCCAGTGTTTCTTGCCATTATTTAATACTCCAATTTATGATCAATCATTTATATTTCTAAAAACACAGAGACAATCCTGTACATTAATTATAGCAGTTTTAAACTTGATTGCAAGCGATTTTCAAAATTAATTATTTTATTTTTTAATTTTGAAAAAAATCGTATGATTTTACATTTTATTTCAACTTTTTCCTTTGAATTTTATATATATTTTGGATAAAATAGCTATAATCCATTTTTTGATTTTCTCATAAATGCGATTCAGAAATTGGATGATCAGGTCAAAAAAAGCAAACATCATTCTTCCCAGCGTGGCAAAATAAATGCCCCAGCCTATCATGGCAAATAAGACAAAGTATATGCGTATATATCCGTTGTTGAGTTTGACGCATACAAAGAAAATAAAAACCGCGGATGTCATCCAGAATAAGAAGTCCTGCAAAGCGACAGAAAATTTCTCAAAATGTACGATTCTGCGCAGAAACCTGAACACGTCATAATAGACCCCCATGACGACGCCTGCCGCAAGCGCCTGAAGCATGGAATACAGGTCGGTATAATATGTGTATTCCATCATCACTTAAACAGCCTCGAAAAAAATCCGCGCGGCTTAAGATCGGCGTCAGTATAGATCAATTCCTTTATCTGGCCGTCGACCTTCAATTCACCCGTCGAACGGTTGAAGCTTCCGATATGCAGACGTGCGCCGCTTACTGTCATTTCGCCCATTACGGTCTTTACGGTCAGCACCTCTTCATCGCAGCCTATCACTTCCTCCACGCCTGTCATCGTAAGATTCTTGCGATCGTTCATTATCAGATTGTGCGGCATCTGCACCGGTCTTTTTTCGTCGTTCATATAATCAGCCCCCGTTTTTTACTTGCAGCGACATAACACGCTGCATATCCATTATATGATACCATTCTCCGAATCATTACGTATTTCTCACCAAAACGGACGGTTTATATACTGCGGTTTTTAAACTTTTTATTTTTCTCAATTTACCGCAAAAAATTAGTGCATTTTTTATCTGTTTATGTTAGAATATATTTCATAAATCTTTGAATAAACGGGGAGAATCAAAAACATTGAAAACAAAAAAGAAAAACGCCTATCCTTCCTTCTGGAGTGTGCTGGCTGTGGTCATAGTGCTGTTTTTAATCAACACCGCCCTCAAACATTCCAGCGGACTGGGCAAAAATAATTCGGCAGAAAAAACGATCACTGAATTCGCGTCGCAAAACGGATTTACACTCGACGATTATCCGCCTGAAATTGTCGAAATGCTGGTGCTTAACGATGAAACAGAAAATTTCGTTACCAATTATCCCTATAAAATCCAGAACTTTCAACCCGGCAATATTGATTTTTCACAGTATAAGGACTGCACTGAGCCTCCTACGCTCATGCAATGGGACATGCGCTGGGGGTATATGCAGTACAACGGCAATGTAATGGGGCTGACCGGCAGCGCCCCCACAGCTCTCTCTATGGTGGCGGTCTACGTGCTGCACAATATGTCAATGACGCCCGTACATATCGCCGAATTCTCAATAGGAAGCAACTGCGAATCCCGTCCGGAAAAACTGCTTTCGGACGGCGCCCGTTCCTTGGGTATGACTGTGACAGAGGTTCCACGCAACAATAACCGTCTCAGCCAGGCAGTCAAAGAAAAAGGCAGTGCGGTGATCTGCATGATGAAAAGCCAGGAGTTTTCCTCATTTATTGTGGTAAAAGGCGTGGACGAGGACGGAAAATTCCTGATAATTGACCCTTCAAACAAAAAGCGTTCTGAAACCCATTACTCCTTTTCACAGTTAAACACAGGAATAAAAAGAATCTGGAAATATTCGACTGTTTCGGAAGACAACCCATAAGATTGTATAAATGCCCCCCTGCTTTCCCATAATAATATTATGAATGAATGATTCACCGGAGGGAAAGATGGCTGCGTATAAAAGAATTACCGCACTGTTCTGCTTCATTATCGCATTGTGTACGGTTCTGATTGGAAGGCTGTTAATGATTGACACACACCAGGGATATGTCTCCGCTGCCGAAAATCACAGCGAATACAAACTGACGCTGGCCCGCACAAGAGGGAAAATCTACGACAGGAACGGACTCGCTCTCGCCGGTGGCTCGTTCTGCTGCAAGGCGCTTATTATCCCTTCGGCTGAAACCTCCGCGGAACTGATGAGTCGTCTTGATCCGGATAAGTACAAATCCATTGAAAGCAATCTGAAGGGGGTACTTCCGTTTATCACTGATGTGCCTGACGGAAGCTGTGAATGTTCGGGAGTAACGGTATATCGGGTTCCCAAAAGATACTCCGATAATGCCATGGCAGTTCACATTGTGGGCCGGTGCGGTCAGGACGGCGGAGAAAGCGGCATTGAAAAGGCTTATGACCAATGGCTTTCCGAAGCAGAGGGAGAATTATCCGTTACCTGCCGGATCAGTGCCTCCGGCAGAAGTCTGGACGGAGCGGACAGACGGATGACCGATACCACATTCCATTCCAACCGCGGCGTCATGCTCACCATCGACAGTCATATCCAGAATATTGTCGAGACATCTGCCGCACGGCACCTTGAATGTGGCGCAGTTGTAGTAACCGATGTGGAAACCGGTGAAATACTCGCTATGGCAAGCTTTCCCGCATACAACCGAAACGCAATCGCCTCCGTACTGGACGATGAACGTTCCCCGCTCGTCAATCGCGCCGTCGCGGCATACAATGCCGGATCGGTATTCAAACCGGTCGTTGCCGCCGCCGC
>ONYN01000127.1 GCA_900322085.1 uncultured Eubacteriales bacterium
CGCTCATCTTGTCAATTTCCTCGAGCGGCAGGAATGTCAGCATGCGGATGCATTTGAGCACATCCGCGTCGTCCACGTTGCGCCAGTATTGGAAGAATTCGTAGGGCGAAGTCTTTTCGGGGTCGAGCCAGACAGCGCCTTTTGCGGTTTTGCCCATCTTCTTACCCTCGGAATTGAGCAGCAGGGTAATGGTCATGGCGTGTGCATCCTTGCCCAGCTTCTTGCGGATCAGCTCAGTGCCTCCCAGCATGTTGGACCATTGGTCGTCTCCGCCGAACTGCATATTGCAGCCGTATTCCTTGAAAAGATGGTAGAAGTCGTAGCTCTGCATGATCATATAGTTGAATTCAAGGAAGCTGAGACCCTTCTCCATGCGCTGCTTGTAGCATTCGGCGCGGAGCATGTTGTTCACCGAGAAACAGGCGCCCACTTCACGCAGCACTTCTATATAATTGAGGTCAAGCAGCCAGTCCTTGTTGTCCACCAGCATTGCCTTGCCTTCGCCGAAGTCAATAAACCGGCTCATCTGCTTCTTGAAGCACTCCACGTTGTGCTCAATGGTTTCCACGGTAAGTACCTGACGAAGGTCGCTTCTGCCCGAGGGATCGCCGATCATTCCGGTGCCGCCTCCGACAAGGGCAATGGGCTTGTTGCCTGCCATCTGAAGGCGCTTCATCAGGCAGAGGGCCATGAAGTGTCCCACATGCAGCGAATCTGCCGTCGGGTCAAATCCAATGTAGAATGTGGCCTTTCCGTTGTTGATAAGCTCTTTGATTTCTTCTTCGTTTGTCACCTGAGCGATCAGCCCTCTGGCAACGAGTTCTTCATAAATCTGCATTTTTACAATCTCCTTTGAAAATAGGTAGAAGGTTGAAGGTAGGAAATAAAAGGTAAATCGCACATTCATTCTTCTGTCTTCCTTCTTCTCTTTTAAGTCAGCCACCGCAGGGAACAAAAAAATCCTCTGCCAAAACTGACAGAGGACGAAATTTATTGTAGAAAATTAAAATTCCGTGTTACCACCTCTATTTGCCCATGCCTCACGGCAATGTGCCTTAGCAAGTGACATCCAAATGCGATCACTCTGCGCTGTAACGTGCGCACACGTCCGTTCCTAATGACCGCACGTGGAAACGGCTTTCAAAACGGCGGCTCCGCGATGTATTTCGCCCCTTGCCCGCACCGCCTTGCACCAACCGGCGACTCTCTGAGGCTGAGTCAAATGGGTTACTTCTTCGCATCAATGCCTTATATTAAGTACATTAAAGCATATTTTCTATGAGATGTCAAGAGGAATTTTTTTAAACCACATGAACAGCCCGACCGACAGATTGACTGCCGGGCCGGGCTGTTCGATTGATGAATTGACATTCAGGGTAAATACGGACTACATGCGGCTTATCTCGGAAGAGGTTTCCTCGGTATCGCGGAAGAGCAGGGAAATGCACCACAGTCCGGCAAGACCCACAAGGGTGAAGATAATTCTGCTGAATGTGGCAGCCTGTCCGCCGAAAAGCCAGCCCACAAAGTCGAATTTGAAAAGTCCGACAGAGCCCCAGTTCAGGGCGCCGATGATTACAAGTATCAGCGATGTCTTATCAAGCATTTTGTCATCTCCTGAAATTAATAGCTGCGCCGGCACACTATGCAAGCATACCATGCGGGCAATTTCGCAGCCAAAACGCACTTGCGAGATGTCTGCAAAACTATTTTGCGCAAATGTTATCAATTCATTCGGATACATTCTTGTCAAATAAAGTATATTGATGATAAAAAAATTTCCAAAGATGTTTAACCGTTTGCTTTTCCGGCGCGTTTTATATATGTAAGGAGGTTTTAACAACATGACAGACGAAGAAATAATAGCAACATACTCGGACATCGTGCTTTTTCTTGCCAGATCGCGCACAAATCAGCCATCAGACGCGGAGGACGTATTTCAGGAAGTCTTTTTGAAATACATTAGAAAGAAGCCCGTATTCAGCAGTTCCGAACACGCGAAGGCATGGTTCATCAAGGTGACGATCAACACATGCAAAAGCATGTACCGCCGGGTTGAATTCACCAAAAGAGATCACGAGAGCGAAGATACACTGGAACAAATACCTGATGATACTGATTTTTTGCAAACAATTGAGTCAAAAGCCGTATTTGAGCAGCAGCTTTCCCAAATTAAACCGCGCTACCGTGAAGTAATGATGCTTCATTTCGACTGCGGTTTCACACTCAGGGAAATCGGTAGGCTGATAGGTGAAAGCGAATCCAACGTAAAGGCTCTTATGGCCAGAGGAAAACAGCAATACATTAAGCTTGTTATGAAAGGAGCCGACAACAATGAGTGAGAAAAAAAATTCCGTCATAAAAGCTGTGGAACGTGAAACACACAAGGTAATGCTTCAGGGATTCAAAACACCCGACGAGCTTAAACAAAAGACACTCGCCGCTATGAAGCAACTCCGTGAGGAAGAAACAAAACGTCAATCCCGCCGAAAAAAAATCGCTGTGCGCGTAGCTGTGGCAGCTGCCATACTGGCAATAGCAGTCGCTGCGACTCCGCTTAACAATTATGTGGTAAGTGCGGCGGGAGATTTTTACAATTGGGTGGTCAACACCTTCCATGTCGGCATGAAGAAAAGCGACAACGGTCTCACAGTTGAGATTATTGAAGCAAGGGTTTCAAAGGATTTTCTTTATCTCACAGTTAATGAGTCGTATGACGTCAAAATATATTGATGTCAACCCATAAAATCACACGTTCTTTGTAAGCCAATCAAGTCCTCAGCCGCAAATCAATGTGCCTGAGGACTTTTTCTTTAAACGGCTCGCAAAACAGCCGCGACAATCCCGCAGACGGCGCAGCCGCAAAGCGTGGGAATGACGATTGACAGCGCCGTCCACTTGACGCTCTTGGTCTCCTTGTAAATGGTAATGCATGTGGTGGCACAGGGCCAGTGCATCAGTGAAAAGAGCATAGTGCATATCGCTGTGCTGTGCGTCCATCCGTTGCTTACAAAAAGCTCCCGCATAGCCGTCAGGTCATTCAGCCCCGTCAGGCTTCCCTGGGCCATGTACGCCATGATCATCAGCGGAATGACGATCTCGTTGGCCGGCATTCCGAGCAGGAACGCCATCAGAATAACGCCGTCCAGACCCAGCAGCTTTCCCACAGGATCAAGCAACTCACAAACCCACGAAAGAATTGTTCCGCTGCCGATATGCAGATTTGCCATTATCCAGATGACCGCACCGGCGGGGGCTGCAACAGCTGCCGCACGTCCAAGTACAAACAGTGTGCGGTCAAACACGGACCGCACGATGACGCTCAGTACCCTCGGTCTGCGGTAGGGCGGCAATTCAAGCGTGAATGAGGAGGGAACGCCTTTGAGCAGCGTCATTGCAAGCAGCTTCGACACGCCAAATGATGCCGCCAGTCCCAGACAGATCATCCCGGTGAGCATTGCTGCACCGAGAATCGAGTCAAACGGCGCTGCGGCACTGCCAACGAAAAATAGAGAGATAAGCGCCGTCAACATAGGAAATCTTCCGTTGCACGGGAGGAAGCTGTTTGTGACAGTGGCGATCATCCGCTCCCTTGGAGAGTCAATGATCCTGCACCCGGTCACTCCCACCGCATTGCATCCAAAGCCCATGCAGGATGTCAGCGCCTGCTTGCCGCACGCACCGCAGCGGCGAAGGCTTCCGTCGAGATTGAACGCAACACGGGGCAAAAATCCCGCATCCTCCAGCAGCGTAAACAGCGGAAAGAATATTGCCATCGGTGGCAGCATGACCGAGATAATCCATGTCAGCACGCGATATACACCCTCCACCAGCAATCCCTCCACCGGCTCCGGTACCCGGCAGACTTCCAACACACGGGATAGATAGCCTTCTCCAGCCGCGAATATTCCCGAAAGCCATTCGGAAGGGTAATTAGCTCCTGTAATGGTCAGCCAGAACACAAGCGCAGGAAGCAGTATCATGCAGATCCTGCCGCTTACCCTGCCGGTGAGTATTTGATCCAGACGGCAGTCCAGCTCAGAACGGCGGTTTTCTTTTTCCGTTTGCACACAACTGCCGCACACAGAGTCAGCCTGCAGAATTCTGCATGAAGCGATGGATGCGGCAGTTTTTTCACGGTCAAGCCCTTTTTGTGCAAGGCCTGCAATACATTCATCGCATGCTTTACGTACAATAGCCGAATTGATCAAGTCAAAGCCCACAACACGGTTGATTCTTTCAAGCGATTCATTATCCCTCTCCAATATTTTTATCGCGGCATAGCGTGGCTTGACGGAAAGACTGGTGTCCCGTGTATTCATCTCCCGGATAATCGCCTGCTCAATCATCAGCAGACTGTCCTCGATCGGCTGGGTATATTTTACCCTATAGGGCTTTTTGTTTTTTCCTTTGCCCGAACGGTCACACATTCGGGCCACAGCGGTGACAAGCCTGTCAATCCCTTCTCCATGAGCCGCAGACGTTGCAATGACCGACATGCCAAGCATATGCGACAGTTTGCTCACATCCACATGGATTCCACGGCGTTCTGCCTCATCGTTCAGGTTGACACAGACGATTATGTTGTCGGTAAATTCGGCGGTCTGCATGACAAGGGATATGCCGCGGCTGAGACAACCGGCGTCACACACCACAATGACCGCGTCGGCACTTCCCGAACAGAGAAACTCCACAGCCGCATCTTCCTCAGGAGAGTGCGGTGCATAGGAATACATGCCCGGAATATCCACAAGCTTAAAGCTTTTGTCTCCGCATTTAAAGTATCCCTCAGCGGTCGCAACCGTCTTTCCCGGCCAGTTGCCGGTGTGCTGATGCAGTCCCGTCAGTCGGTTGAACACCGTGCTTTTTCCGACATTCGGATTGCCTGCCAGAGCCACTACCGCTTCCGGTTTATCGGAAACGCTGCATAGATTATGATTGGCCATGTCAAAAAAATGTCTCATCATTCATCACCAAAATTCTGCGGGTGAGGTCTTTTTCACGGAAATCCCCGAGGAGTCGGACGCTCTGAGCGCAATTGTCGCGCCGCAAATCAGATATGCCGCAGGGTCTCCCGAAGGTGCTGCGAAAAGCCGCTTCACCCTCATTCCCTCCACAAATCCGAGATCCAGAAGCCGCTGGGCAATCTGACCGCGACTGGACACAGAAATCACTCTTGCCCACTCTCCGTCGCGCAGGTCGCACAATCTCAGTTCGGAATTATCCATCCATCACACCGCCTTTCCTGATTTCAGAATATGCGTCGCGATGTTTTAGGTGATAAAATCATCGGATGATTTTCTTGCATTATCCCGGAATCTGGTTTATAATGATCCATATATCATCTGTACAAGGAGGTCATGTGAATGCTGACAAATTACCACACTCACTGTGAACGCTGCAAACACGCGGAAGGGGCTGTTGATGTTTACGTCCGGCAGGCCATCATTGACGGCTTTGCCATTCTCGGCATGAGCGATCATGTGCCTTATCCGGATCATGATTATGGCTACCGCATGGATTTTGCCGAGATTTGGGATTACATTTACGACGTGCGGGAGGCAAAGGAAAAATTTGGCGCCAGACTGTCTGTATTACTTGGATTTGAAAGCGAATATCTGCGCCAATACCGCGGATATTACGAGGAATTGCTGACTGAATACGGTGCGGAATATCTGGTGCTTGGGCAGCATTTCTTTGACATCGGAGGTCGGTGGAAAAGTTCCTACAACATATCCGACACCGCCGAATGTATCACATATGCCCGCAGCGTCAGCGAGGCACTTGACACGGGATGTTATTCTATGCTCGCGCATCCCGATATAGTAGGAGTCAACTGCCTGCCGTGGGATAAGAATATGGACAAAATGACAGATATCATAATCGAAAGTGCCATCAAAAATCACATTCCCATTGAAATAAACGCAAACGGCGTGCGTCGCGGACTGATTTGCGATGATCTGGGGCAGCACTACATGTACCCACACTTTCAATTCTGGGAGAAGGCTGCCAGTGCAAAAGCCGATGTCATGATCAGCTCCGACTGCCATCATCCAACTCAGCTAAATGACAGCGATGTGCAAAAATGCCGCGATATCGCCGCAAACTGGGGGCTGAATGTAATTGAATCTCTGCCAATAAAGAATCACTGATAAAACCACTTCACCACAAATTGACAAAAAGTCCTGCACAGTCCCCAAATCGGGGCTATACAGGACTTTTTCTTTTTATTTTTTGTCAGATTACATTATATATGAACCTGACAAAGAAAATGACTGCTTTGATTTGACAATCTTATGACCAACTGATATCGGTAGGCAGCTTGAACTTGTTCTCCCGGTCTATCTCGTAGTCGCCGGTGAGGAAAAGCTCCGCCTCATTGCGTCTGCGGTACCACAGTCCCTTGTATGCGTTTCCGTCGGACTTGTGGTAGCGACAGAATCCGTCGATGACCTGCTCGGGTACCACATCATTGCCGTTGCGGTAGGCGAGAATGGCTGATTTGAGATAAAACTTGTACGAATCGTTGGTCCAGAGTGAGGTGCCTATATTATAGCAGAACGATACCAGCGCGTCAAACTGCGCCTGATTGAGCTTCACACCGTTTCTGACCGCCCAGTCATTGATGGCCTTGACATAATCACACTCGTTGAGATCGGCGTAGAGCAGTTTCATGGCAGCTTCCTGCGTGAGATACGGACGGTCTGCTGTCAGCTTGTAATCCGCGCCGATGAGTTCTTC
Organism: uncultured Eubacteriales bacterium; assembly: GCA_900322085.1. GTDB lineage: Bacteria > Bacillota > Clostridia > Oscillospirales > Acutalibacteraceae > RUG762. The sequence continues at coordinate 6,742 of ONYN01000127.1, forward strand.
AATATCCTTGTTGAATTCTTCCAGCGCACGCGCTTCTGTCCATGACTTGCTGGCAGCGGATGTTTTGGCATGTCCGCAGCCGATTGTCCAGAATCCCGATACATCCTTATAAGGATAATAGAAGGTCTGACCGTCCGGCATGACCGTTCCTCCGCCTTCCCATTCGGTTATGAACTTTGCGCCTTCCTCGCTGATCTTGAATGTATTGACGTCCTTGTTGGCAGCTTTCAACACAACGACGCATACCGATGCGGAGGAACTGCCGCTCTTGGCGGTAATTTCATAAAGACCCGCCTTCACACCCGAAGCAACGCCCTTATCGGTTACCGGACAATTTTTGGTGTCGGATGACGAATAGGATACCGCAGCTCCGCCGGCGTCACGTCCGAGATTGATAGACTGACCGGGGCTGATGTAATAGTAGTCTTCGCTGTAGCTCATGGGAACGTTGATGGTTTTGGTAGTAATATTCTTAATGCAGCTCGCGCTTACATATCCTGATCCGGTACCGTATTCAATCTGATGCCAACTGCTGCCCTTGGAAATAATGACCACTGTGTCTCCGTTTTTGACCGAGCCTATCTTGGAATAGCTGCTTCCCGCGCCGCTGCGGACAACAAGTGTATTGGCACTGACCTTTACTGTGCCTACGGTGACAGTTTTGGTAATGGAAGCTGCCGCCGTCGGGCTGACCGGAACACCGGTAGTAGTGCTTGTCGCAGTGGTAGAGCTTTCAGTAGCAGATGCCTGCGTTGAAGAAGATGTTGCATCGGTGGCAGTCGTTGTAGTGGGTGTAGTCTGCCCTTCTGTCGCCTTGACATAATCCCCTATAATCCAGCCGTTCTGGGTATCGGAAAGCTTGATGCAATACCAGCCGTCCTTAACGTCAATATATTCATATGTGTCGCCATTCTTGACCGTGGTGATCTTGTTGTAGCTTGTACCTGCGCCTTCGCGCACATTAACGGATGTTCCGATAACGGTGAGGGTGCCATTCTTGATGGTTACAGAATCCGGTGTGTCTTTTTGCGTTACATTGACATAATCGCCCATGACCCAGCCACTGTGGCTGCTGCTCACCTTGATGTAATACCATGTGACGTCTCCGTCAGATTTTGTCTGTGAAAAGGTATAGCTCTTGCCCTTCTTAACGGTGGTAACGATTTGTCCTGCTGTACTTGCTTCACTGCGCACATTGAGCAAATCAGCCTTTACAGTCAGCTTGCCCGAGACCGACACCGGATCTGATGATGCGGCAGTAGTCTCTGTAGCAGAAGAGGTTGTCTCTGTCGTACCCGTAGTGGTCTGAGTGGTATCCGCAGAAACCGTCACATAACTCCCGTTTACCCAGCCCTTCTTTGAACTGCTCACAGTAATGTAATACCAGTTTTGACCGTCAACATTCTTGACGTCGGTGTAGCTATAAGTGCCGCTCTTTTTGACCGTCGTAATAATCTTGGAATCTGTGCTTGCGTCGCTGCGAACATTGAGAACATTGGCCTCTATCGTGAGCTTTCCGCTGCCCGTCTGCTGATTGGATGTAGTAGAATCGGTAGAAGCAGTAGTGGAGGAAGAGTCTGCTGCAGTCGTTGTGACAGACGGTTCGGCCTTGACCATAGAGCCGAAAACCCAGCCGCTTATCGAATTATTGACCTTGATATAGTACCAGTCGTCATTGTCGACCTTTTTGACATCGCTGTAGCTGTAAACCTGTCCATTCTTGGCAACATACAGCTTTTTGGAAGATGTGCTCGCCGACTCACGTATATTCAGCGCGTCCACGGCTATTGTAAGTTTTCCGCTTTTTGAATCTGCCGCTGTAGTGGACTGTGATTCTGTAGAAGAAGAAGTGGTGGAAGCAGAAGAGTCTTCTTCTACGCTCACCATCGTACCAAGCACCCAACCGCTGATGGAATTGTTGACCTTGATATAATACCAGTCAACATTGTCAACCTTTTTGACATTGCTGTAACTGTAAACCTCATCGCGCTTAGTAGTGTAAAGCCGTTTGGAAGATGTACTTGGGGACTGACGTACATTGAGTATATTGACTATTACCTTGAGCTTCCCGCTTTTTACATTGGATGAGGTGTTTTCGGCGGACTCAGTTTGTATAGGAGTGGCCCATTTACCAAGCACCCAGCCGCTTACCTTATTGTTGACCTTGATGTAATACCAAGTTTCTCCGTCGACCTTCTTTATGTCGGTGTAATAATATGTCTGACCTAATTTGACTGTGTAGAGTTTGGTGGACGATGTACTTGCACTCTTGCGGACATTGAGCACGGTACCTGTCACCTTGATGATTCCGTTTTTTGCGTCGGTAGAACTCTGGGATGTATTTTCGGAAACATTTGACGCAATTGTCACATAATCGGAGCAGACATATCCCGAACCGAATTTCGTTGTAATCTTATACCATTTTGTTCCATCGCTGTCGGAAGCCTCTCCATCAACCGCGAATTTCTGACCTGCCTTGACAGTAGTGAGTACTCGGCCGGAAGTCGATGCCTCTTCGCGGACATTCAGCAAAGTGGCTTTGACTTCTATGGACTTTACCGATCCGCTCACAAGCGAATTAATCAGATTGATCGTTTTTGTTCCAGCGACGCCATCAACATCCAGATTATAATCCGCCTGGAATTTTCTGACCGCATTTTCCGTCGCGGAATCGTACGTTCCGGTGGCCGCTCCGCTCTTTAAGTAATTAAGTGTGATGAGATTATTCTGAAGCTTAGTCACTTCACTGCCGGTTGAATTTTTGCGCAGAGATGATGCCGCGGAAACCGACAGCACATTGCCAAAAAGGAACTGGCCAGCAGTAGCGTAGGAGGTTGATCCGATGATTGCCACCGCAATTAAAGCCGCTGCAACTTTTTTGTAACCCATGATGAACGATTGCTCCTTTCGTTGATTATGAAATGAAAAAAACCGGAAGAAAAGTCCTCATTTTATTATACACTTTTTTGATGTTTCTGTCAACAAATTATTTTACAAGTCGTAAAACTATTTGTAAACATTTGAAGTACAAAAACAAACGCTATCCATCAGATTCTTGCAACCCCTGTTCTTACGGCAGCTTCGGCAACAGCCTGGGAAACCTTTTGAACCACACGCTTGTCCAGTGCGCTTGGAATAATATATTCAGGCGTAAGCTCACTGTCATCGATGATTCCAGCGATAGCATAAGCTGCGGCAATCTTCATCTCGTCATTGATATCGGAAGCTCTTACATCGAGCGCACCGCGGAATATTCCGGGAAAAGCAAGCACGTTATTGATCTGATTGGGGAAATCGCTTCGTCCGGTGCCGATCACCGCCGCTCCCGCTGCCCTGGCGACGTCCGGCATTATCTCAGGCGTCGGATTGGCCATGGCAAATACCATAGCGCCTTTGGACATTGTGGAAACCATTTCGGCAGTCAGAACATTCGGTGCGGAAAGACCGATGAATACATCCGCGTCCACAACAGCATCCCTAAGAGAACCCTTTTTATGCCCGAGATTGGTGACGGTTGCCATGTATGCCTGTTCGCTGTTGAGCCTTTCGTCGCCTTCGCAAATAATCCCCTTGCTGTTGCACATAATGACTTCCCTGACGCCAAGCGTCAGCAGAAGTTTGGTCACTGCAATGGCAGCCGCTCCCGCGCCGTTAACCGCAATCCTGACATCGGAGAGATTTCTTCCGGTCAGACGACAGGCATTTATCATTGCCGCAGCCACACAAACAGCTGTGCCGTGCTGATCGTCATGAAATATCGGAATATCGCATATCTTTTTGAGACGACGCTCAATTTCAAAGCATCTGGGAGCTGAAATATCCTCCAGATTTACTCCGCCAAAGCTGCCAGCGATAAGAGCAACAGTGTTCACTATAGTATCTACGTCATTAGAACGAATACAAAGCGGAATGGCATCGACATCGCCAAATTTCTTAAAGAGCGCACACTTGCCTTCCATGACAGGCATTCCCGCTTCGGGTCCGATATTGCCAAGACCGAGGACTGCCGACCCGTCGGTAATTACCGCCACAAGATTGGAACGTCGGGTCAAATCGTAGCTTTTGTTAATATCCTTCTGTATTTCAAGACAAGGCTTTGCAACACCCGGAGTGTATGCAAGCGAAAGATCCTCGCTTGTTTCGACCGGACAACGTGTGACAACCTCGATTTTGCCTTTCCATTCATAATGCTTCTTTAAAGATTCTGCCTGATAATCCATACGTTTAATTACAATCCTTCCATGATAATCATATATTTATTCTAACATATATTTAAAAAAAAATAAAGCATATTTTCCAAGTTTTTTATATGCCCACGAATAATTTACATTTGACTTTTCAAATGAATAAACTGTGAATAAGAAAAATAATTGCTATAAAACACTTGACACAACTGTCAATGTGTGTTATAATTCCAATCGTTCCGAGTTGTAAAGTCTACATGCTGATGTGGCTCAGTTGGTAGAGCAGCTGATTCGTAATCAGCAGGTCAGGGGTTCAAGTCCCCTCATCAGCTCCATTGTATGGACGCATAGCTCAGCTGGTTAGAGCGCCTGCTTCACACGCAGGAGGTCGGCGGTTCGAGTCCGTTTGCGTCCACCAGAATAG
>ONYN01000076.1 GCA_900322085.1 uncultured Eubacteriales bacterium
ACTTTGTGTATTAACGAGGATTTTGGCAAAATATGGCGGAAAAGATGCAAGCAGGACGTGCGTGAAGAGATTCTCAACAGGCTCTAATAAGAAACGGAGGTATAACAATGGAGTTTCTTATCGTAACGGGACTGTCCGGGGCGGGAAAATCGCTGGTAGTTGACGCGCTGGAGGATATCGGATACTACTGCGTAGACAACATGCCGCCGGTGATGATACTGCGTTTTTACAGGATATGTCTCAATTCACAGGAGGAATTTGACAAGGTTGCGGTGGTCACGGACATTCGCGGCGGAGAACCGTTCCGCACGCTGATAACCGACCTTGAAGTATTAAAAGTGCAAGAAAAGCCATTTAAGGTTTTATATATGAATTGCAGCAAGCATGTGCTTCTCAACCGGTACAAGGAGACGCGGCGCATGCATCCGCTTGCCGATGAATGTGAAGGCTCGCTTGAAAAGGCGGTCGAGGAAGAGATCGAGCTGCTCAAGCCTGCCTACAAGATGGCGGATTATCTCATCGACACCACTGAGCTTTCGCCGTCCCAGCTCAAAATGCGTGTAAAGGACATGTTTGGCAGCAGCGTTTCGGCACAGATGGTGGTGCGTGTGATGTCGTTCGGCTTCAAGTACGGCCCTAACAAAGAGGCCGATCTGGTCTTTGACGTTCGCTGCTTCCCGAATCCGTACTACGTGCCGGAGCTGAAATACCACACAGGGCTGGAAAGCTGCGTCAGGGAATATGTGATGAGCGATGAATCCACAAGAGGATTTCTCAGCCGGCTGTATGACATGATCGACTATCTGCTCCCGCTCTACAAGAAGGAAGGCAAGAGTGAAATTGTCATCGCGATGGGCTGCACCGGCGGCAAACACCGTTCGGTGACCATAGCGGAGAATCTTGGCGGCTATCTCTCGTCCAAGGGCAACAAGGTAGTGATTTCACACAGGGATATCAATAAATAGCTTAGAGCCTGTTTAGGCTTTTAAAAAGCCGATAGTTGGTCTGACTGTTCGCGCATTTGTGCTGCAAAACATCATCCCTGCTGAATGGGTGGTATTTAATGTCATATTCAACAATTGCAAAAACTGAATTGTGCGGCATCAATCCGGAAAGCGACTGCTGCCGATTGGCGGAGGCATACGGATTGATGCTATATTCCAAGCTGCTCAGTGAAGGGCATGATTCATACGCCACCGACAACAGGGCGATTGCCGTGCTGATGAGCGAAACCGCCGCTTCGGTGTGTGGAGTGTATGCCGATGTGCTGACCTTCCCGCAGTCGGGCAAGGGCGGCAGCAAGTATGTCGTCAAGATACCCAATGCCGGGCAGAAGAAGATCATCTGCGCGCATTTTGCGGGAGCCGGCAGAGGAATTCTCGACAAGGACTGCTGCGTTGACGCGTTCCTGCGCGGTGTGTTTCTGGTGTGCGGAACGATTACCGAGCCGATGAAGGATTACCACATGGAGTTTCTGGCGGGCAGTGAGCGCAAATGCGATATTCTGTGCGATACGCTTGGACGCATCGGAATTCAGGGGCATAAGCTGGAGAGAAGCGGACGCTGGCTGATTTACATTAAGGATGCTGACGAAATCATCCGCCTGATGAAGCATATGGGGGCATCATATGCCGCGCAGCACATCGAGCAGACCAGAAGCTTCCGTGATTTCAGGAACTACGCAAACCGCCGCGTCAACTGCGATCAGGCAAATATTGACCGCACGCTTTCGGCGTCGGAGCAGCAGCGCGCCGCCATACGCAGGCTGATAAAAGACCGCGGTTTTGAGGGAATTCCTCCTGAGCTGAGAGAGATTGCGAAGCTCAGACTGGAGAATCCCGAAATGTCGCTGAGGGATCTGAGCGAAAACCTGAGCGAGCCGATCAGCCGCAGCGGAGTCAATCACAGGCTCAAAAAGCTGATGGAACTGGCGGAAGAGACGCATACGCCTACCCAAAAAGAAAAAAATAGGAAGCAGGTGGATGATAAAAAATGATACATTCCCACAATATGAAAAATGCCGAAAAGCCATACCTGACGGAATCGACAAACGGGCAGGAAGGCTTTGAGACAGTGATGTCCGACAGCCGAGTGCAGCAGGGTGTGAGCCACATGTCGCCATCGGAGCTTTTTGAAGCGGCGCTGGCGAGCTGCACCAACATGACAGTGAGCGGAGTGCTGCGCAAGCGTGGAATTCCGTATA
>ONYN01000074.1 GCA_900322085.1 uncultured Eubacteriales bacterium
ATTCGTCGTCTCTCCTGCGCTGTCTCGGACGTTCCTCTCCGAATTCGTCGTCCCTCCTGCGCTGTCTCGGACGCTCTTCTCCGGATTCGGACCGTTGGCTCCTGCGGCGTCGCATTTCCATAATGTAGCGTTCTTCCTCGGTAAGCTCCTCATCAGATGTTTCCATTCGCAGATCGTCATCTGCCATGCTGCGACTTAACATGTTTTCCTCATAATAATCTGCCGCCCGTTGCGCGTCATAGCTGTCCGCAAGATCGGTGATATCTCTGCCTTGCTCCTTGGCGTGAGTCATGTTCGCAAGGTCCCGCAGACGCCTTCGGACGGAACCTTTTCCGCTCAAAGAGGGCTTTACTGCGACCGACTGCTCCTCGTCATTTTTCGCTCCGGAGCCAAATATGGACTGATATATTCTGGCTGTGGGTATTTCCACATATTCACTTGCGTGGTCGAGCAGCTTGTTGAATGCTTTCATCTCTTTCTGGTACTTAATAAATATCATAATGATCATGCCGTAGAACAAGCACGCCGATATTCTCTCGTAAAATCGAACGCTGTACATGGCATGCAGTGCCGAAGCATTGCCCCGGGGGATGCTTCTGAATATCCACGCGGCGTGATAACGCAGCTTGTCGGTATCCACCAGTTCAGCGAGGTTGCTCCATTCAAACTCGGAATTACGGGCAAAGCTGAGAGCGCTGTACGACAGCACTGTTCTCACCGAAGTAAGTATCATTGCGACTGTGGAAAACACCGCTCCTATATTGCCTATGACAGGACGTATCTTGAAATCCATGCAGGACATCACCAGGTTTACCAGCAGCGCCAGAAATGCCCCGAATGTCAGAAACTCCACAAGACTTACCGATATTCCGAGCAGCCTGCCCTCCCGCAGAAGTGACGCAAGCGAATTCATCAGCAGCATGAACGCAGAAAAAGCTGCGACAAGCAGGCTGATCATGCTGAAAGCAAGTCCCATCGACTTCACTCTGGCAAAGATCGCCGATGTAACCAGTCCCAGCGGCAACAGGACATACGCAACGCAGAGCATACCGGTGCGCAATGTTCCTCCCAGAGTATCCGCCTCCAGCATATTCATGCGGAAAGCACACGCGCAGAATACCGCCGAAAGCAGGCTTACCATCAGCACCGACGTCTTGCAGAGAAACCTTCGCACACCGTCTGATGGCGCTATTATATTGCTGTAGTTGTTATCCATTTTCCGTTCTCCGTATTTTGATATAAAAACAACGTCGGATTACTAAACAAGCCCTAAATCACCGACGTTGTTTCTGTTTTTGCCGCAAGGAATTATTGCGCTTCACCGTTGCCGGACTCGGCAGAGTCTTTCACGGAAGTCTGCTCATCTGTGGATTCGTCGCTTGCTGCCTTTGGTTCAAACAGGGCATTGATGTCTATCATGCCTCCGATTTCTTCCTCTCCGCTGCTGGCTTCGGAAGTTTCCGCTTTCTCATCGGACGACGCCTCCATGACTACCGGTTCGAACGCGATGGAAGGATCAATTCCTTCGGTATCAGCCGATTCGGGTTTCTCCGTTATCACACCGCGGTCGGACTGCTTATCTTCAGCCTTCTTCTTTTTCTGCTTTGATTTTTTGTTCTTCTTGGCTGATTTGACTTGCTTTTCTTCTTTGCCATCCTTATCTGACTTTGACCTGCCCGGTTTTTTTTCGGTTTCCTCTTCAAACTCAATGCGGTAATTCTTGTCTCTGATGGCATTGTCCACTTCGGCAAATACCCTGTCAACCTGATCAATCGCATTCAGGAAAAGAAACCACAGCGCCGCGTAGAATATGGGCGCAATGCCAAGCCTTATAAAATCACAGAGGCCTGAGCTGTAAAAGCCATCCCCGCCGTGCTTGACCCATATCTTAGTAACAAAGAATACAAGCGGCATGGCAATATTAATCGCAAGGCCTGTCAGGGCAAGCAGCTTGAAAGACTCCGAATAACTGCGGCGGATCATGTTCTGATTGAGCACGGTCAGAATGAACATAGCCGCAAAGGCGCAGCAAACCAGCCAGCCGAGATATACAAAATAGAAAACCGACATAGCGATCGGATATTTACCGGTGTGAAGAATCTCATCCGAAAAGCGGTACAGTACATCGTAAATCAGCAATCCATAATACGCCAGTCTGACATATTCCAGATAAATGAGCGGTTTGACACCCAGTTGGGGCATATTCTCTCCGCAATTCATAAAATAGACATAATACGTCACCAGCACCAGACCCAGACAGCACGCCAGATCCATTATGATAAGCCCGTTAGTCAAAGCGTCCATGGAAAAGCTGCTCTTGCCTATAAGCTTCATTACGTCGCCGACAGCCCCAAGTATGCCGCTGAATATAATGCTGTACACAAAAAATATTCCGTCGCTCAGGCAGTCATTGATAAATATTCTGCCATCAAGACCAATCTGTCTGTTGCCCTTCAACATCAACCATTCCTCAGTAATAGATTTCGCGGAACCTTCCGCGCATGAATATACATATAGATAATAGCACAAACGGACGCTCTCTTCAAGGCTATTTTTAAAATGAAGATAAAAATTTACCGATAATCCACATTTATTATCCGATTATTTGCCCACACGGCGCCAAAAAGACTTTATTGGGGACGTTCTCCCTGCGGAATTCTCATAAGCCCTGCCTTTTTTACCTCTGTCTCTTGCGGTATCATCATCGTCACCATCCAGATCGTCGTTGAAGCCGTTGTTGAAGCCGCCGTCCATATTGTCATTGAAGCCATCGTTGAAACTGTCGTCCATATTGTCATTGAAGCCATCGTTGAAACTGTCGTCCAGATCATCATTGAAGCCGTCGTTGAATCCGCCGTCCAGATCATCGTCGAAGCCGTCGTTGAATCCGCCGTCCAGATCATCGTCGAAGCCGTCGTTGAATCCGCCTTCATCGCCCGGGGCGGAAAACTGGGACGAATCGGCAAAATTATTGCCGCTATCCTGCATGTATGCACGGTTGTACTCCATTTCGGCATATTTCCTGCCGGGATCAATCTTCTCTTCCGATTCAAAACCGTACGACGGGTTCATGTCAAATGAAAAAGCGTCCATATCGGTATAAAAATGCCTGTCGTTATTGATTCCGCGGTAGTTATAAGGATCTTCCTCGGGCGGCTTTTCGTAAATTCCTATCCGGCTGCGCTGCTGCTCGTTGGAATTGCTTATCATTTCAATCAGGTCATAAAGCTCGCTTTCGGCGGCACGGACCTCCCCTATATTCTCCGGCGGTCTGATATCCCCCGGACGAATACGGGTATCGGTGCTTACCGACCTGATATAGCTGCGCATCTGCTCATATTCCTGTTCCGTCTCGCCGGGCTTGTTTTGCTCTTCCAGAATTCTTTGGATATCGGAGGCAAGCGAGGGATTCTGGATTCCGTCCTGCTCGGGCTTGTATTCCGGTTCGGGTACATAATAAACCTTTGGACGAAAACTCGGCAGTCTCCTGCGGAACTTGGCAAACACAGCACCCAGCGCCGCAAGCAGACCTTCTGATTCCGCGTCGGAATCGTCGCTGCCGGGAATAGCAGATTCTCCGATATCGTGTTCCGGCTCGGAATATTCTTCCTCATGCGGGAATTCATTGTGGAAATCTTCGACATTGCTTTCGTCATTCGGGTAAGGACGGGCATTGCTTCGGTAGTCAGATTCATAATCCGTATTATTCTGTGAAATATCGGGATAGGCTTCCCGATTGTCATATTGCCGGTCGTCATGTTCTTTCCATCCGTTTTCCACAGGACCGGATTCATGGAGCTCCATCTGCTGATGATCTTCCGGCATAGCGGAAATATTTTCTTCCGGCGTGACAAATCCGTCGTCAAGCTGGTTGTCAAACTCATGCGCAAAGAAAGCGTCCGAACTGTCCACTCCGGCGCTGCGCGCTTTTTCGCTCTTCCCGCTAAAGCGATCGCGTATTGCGTCAACCAGCGCTCCAAAGCTTTTGCGCAAATCAACTCGTCCTGAATCCTTTGCCGGGTTGTTCTCCGGCATATCGGCCTTTTCAGCCACTGGGAAATCACCGGATTCACTGTGATTGCTGTAAAAGCTGTCAGATTGACCCTCCTGCTGAAAATCAGCGTAATTGTCGGCCAACCCATCATCTGGGCCGTTATTCAATCCATCGCCGAAGTCATCATTGAAGCCGTCGTTGAAGCCATCATTGAAGCCGTCATTAAAGCCATTGTTGAAGCCGTCGTCAATCCTGCTGAACCTATCGGAAAAATTCGGCAAGCCAATCTTCCTTTCTCGTCTGATTTCAGGACTGCGAAGAAATAAGATGTACAAAGGTGGCGCAGGATTTTCGGCTATGACAACAAAGTCAAAACCCAAAAGACAAGCCAGAATGTACAGATTATTTTTGAACAGTTCCTTAGCATAAATAATAATAGCACATTCATACAAATAAGTAAATCAATTTATAAAATATTTCCTGTTTTAATTCGGGAGGTTGAAAGCTTTGATGAATTACATTTTTGCCGGTATGATACTGATTGCGTCAGTATGGGGGATTGCGTCAGGAAATGAAGCTGATGTTTCATCAGCCTTGCTGCAAAGCGGCATTCAGACAGTTGAGCTGATGATGACGGTGACCGGCGCTATGGCTCTATGGAGCGGAATGATGGCAATTGCCGAAAAATCCGGACTGACCGACATTTTTGTCAGAATTCTCCGGCCGCCGCTTCACCTGGTCATGCCGGGGCTCGACAGGGGAAGTGCTGCCGAAAAATACGTCTGTATGAATGTGGCTGCCAATATTCTCGGATTGGGCAACGCCGCCACACCTCCCGGAATAATGGCAATGCGTGCCATGTCGGAACAAAATGACCATCCTGACGGTCGTCCGAGTCCTGAAATGGTGACATTCGCTGTATTGAACACCGCTTCCGTACAGCTCATTCCAACGACGGTTATGACGCTTCGCAGCGCCGCCGGTTCTGCGGATCCGGCCGGAATCATCCTACCTGTATGGCTGACATCGGTCTGCGCGCTTGCGGCCGGACTGCTGGCGTGCAAGGCTTTGCAAAACACC
>ONYN01000092.1 GCA_900322085.1 uncultured Eubacteriales bacterium
TCCGCTCTTTGATACGACAACGATATATGTTTCGTCATAAGCTGCCATATTGGCTCGTCCGGTTTCTGTTCCGTCAATTTCCATCTCCGCAGTACCGGTTTTAGCGCCTGAAACATTATCGCTCATGCCATAGGAATCTGCGGCTGTTTCCATCAAGCTTCTCACACGTGAACAGGTTTCATCGGAAAGCATATCTCCTGCAATGCGTTCTTCCTCCGTCTTTTCGCTGATTTGAAGCGTGTTGCTGTTGTCTGAATAACAGATCGCTTTTGTTACATGGGGACGGAAGAGTTCATTGTCTATGACGCCCTGCGTCAGCATAGCCAAGCCCACGGCGGAAAGCTCGTTTTTTTGCCCTATACCGAGCAAACCGATATCAAAGGAGCTATAATCACCAAAGGAAAAGGTATTTGCAACCGTACCAAAATCTGTCTTTATCGACTGATTAAGAAGCAGTTTGTCGGAAAGTTGTCTTATTTCACCGATATCTATTGCCGTGAACAGAGATGCAAAGTATGTGTTAGCACTAACGGTAAATGCTTTCTCAATATCCAGATTTGCTCCGTAGCCTGTTTCTTTATAATTATATATCTTCTTCTCCCCGGAGCCGACAAAACCGGTATCGTCAATGGTGTAATCGCCGTTTCCCGTTTCGAAAGCAACCGCAGCCGAGAAAAGCTTTTGACAGCTGCCGGGAGGATAGGCGTTTAAGTATTCAGTCGTCCAAACAGGCTCACCGCTGTTGATATATGCCGCGAGCAGTTCATCCGTGAGGGTGCTGCCGAGGTCAAAATCCTGCTGATAAGTAGATGTCAAAGCTAAAATTTCGCCGCTGTGACGTTTGAGTACGACAATGCTTGCCTGTTCGCCTTCGGTCAGCGAATAGGCGAATTGCTGAAGCTCATCGTTTATGGTCAGCATAACGGAATAGCCCTTGTGCGGTGTTTTTTCTTCCGGTGATTCTTTCACAATAACATTGCGATGACTGTTGAGATAAGCATTATCGTCTAACGAAAGATTCCCCAACAGATGTGAGTAGGATTTGTGGTAACTGCATGACGCCTTGTCTACCGTTTCGGTTGACGTAACAATCAAATTTCCCTTTTCATCATAGATATTACCCGGAATGACGGTGTAGCGTTTTTTATCCTCATTCAGCCTTTTGACGATACCTTCCTTTGTCTCGTATTCTTTATGGTTGAGCGCCATAATGCCGCCCTTGCTGAGGGTAGCCGCAATCAGAAGTACAAAAGAGACGGTGATCAATATGCTGACGACCTTAATTTTGCAGCTGTATTTCTTCTCCCACATAGAAATTCCTCCTGTCGTATTTTTTTCGCGAAGGCAAACCGTCAGTTGTTTGCAACCCGTAAACAATAAATGCCACTTCTATATAGAACGATGTTATCTGAGTGCCGCCCCACGAAAGAGCAGGAAAGCCGATACCGGCACAGGGCAAAACACCGATGTTACCGCCTAAGCTGAATATTCCCTGAACGGCAATTGAGGCTGCAAAGATATATGCCAGCTTGAATTTGGAGCTGTTGTTCAGCTCACTTCTGAGACTGCGCAAATAAATGCTATAAAACAGTCCGCATACCGATAAAATGCACAGAACGAGTACAGGAATGCCGAAATATTGAGCGATGCCCGCAGGAGCAAAGTCTGCTTCAAGCGAGAAGGCGTCAATCCGGTAGTTACTGTCAGCGCCGAACCAGCCGCCGTTAATCATCCCCTGCAAAGCGCGCGTTAGCTGATCGTTGTCGGCAAGCGTCAGTCTTGCATAAACCTTATTTAACTTATCAGCAAGAAAATTGGATTGCTCCGCCATTGCTTCATGTGTACCGAAGACAAGCAGCAGCACTGCACCGATCATCAGCGCAAACCCACCGATGATAAGCAAGGCGTATTTATCTGACACTTGTGTGAATAGCGCGATGGAATAGACAATGACTATCAGCATGACCGTTCCAAACTCATTCAGCAGCACCAGGAACAGCGAGGTCACTCCCAGAGCAATCAGGCCGGTAAACAGCTTTTGCTTGGTCGGTGCGTTGCTGTTATAAATCAGCGCCAGCAGGATGTAAAACAGGAGCTTGATGATTTCGCTCAATTGCAACGTCATACCGCCGATACTAATCCAGAGTTTGGCGCCGTTGATGGAAGAGCCGACTGTCAGCAGCATCAGCAGCATCAGAAGAATTGCCGAACCGGTGACGATGATTGCTTTTCTGTAACCTTCCTTGGTTATCAGCAGCCGTTTCTTGATGACATATATATACAGAAGCAATACACCTGCGGCGAAAGCAGCGGCAAACGTATGAATAATTGTAATCTTGGCATAGCTGACAGTGCCTAAAACCGTTTGATACGCACTGCCGCTGACAAGCAGAAATGTCAGGAACAGGATCACCATGAACGGAATGTTATCATCACTTTTTAAGGATAAAGCCATTAGTAAAGTACACGCAGCGGCAATCGGAAGAAGCGTGATACAATACCGATTAACCGCCTCGGGCGCTTTGGCAAGAACGATAAACAGATAAAAAAGCATCACGCCGATAGCCGCTGTTGCTGTTACAGCCAAGCTGAGAAATCTTTCTTTGTTAACGGTCAAACAAACCACCTCCCCGGCATGAACAAAATGTTCCCGCCGTTTTTTACATTGAATGAATCTGCGTTGCGCCAATGGTGCCTTTGTAAAAATTTGCCTTTTTGCCTTCAAATGAAGTATTCGCAGTTGTAGCCTTTGAACAGATATCGGTAAAATCAAAGCGGATAGTACCGACATAGCAGGTACAGGTACCATTTTTGAAATAGATGGACTTTTTACGTTCTCCGCCAAAATGTTCACGTACGCCGTTTTCGGAATCGAGATTTGCAAGGATCACATAGTTGTCTCCGATCTTTTTCACCAGAAAGCTGCCTTGTTCATCAATCATCAACGATGACATGACATAATCGCAGCCTTTTCCTCTGCCGATTGAGACGCCACCCTTGTTGATAGAAGGGTCAATCGTTGTTTTAACCAAGACATTAGGATTGCGTTCGTCGGTAATTTTGACTTCAACCGTTCCGACCTTGATAGTCATTCCCATGTTAGAGGAGCCGTTAAATGCGAGCTCATAATCCTTGTTAACGTTGGTTTTTACCTCATAGTCACCGTCAAAGCCGTGAGGCGGTTTTGGACGGGGAAAATGAACGGCGGGTTTTCCTTTGAACATCATAACCATCAGAATAATGACAGCTATGAGAAACAAAATTGCTAAAATTGCATACAGTACTTCCATGATTATAACCTCCTGAAATTATGTTTTGTTCTTTATTCTATCTGTCTGAAACTCGATATTCAGACAGGTATTCCTCCAGTGAATCCGGGTGATTGACGATTGCCGCATTTTCTATCCCCATAGCGCCGAAATCAACAAGCGTATCAGATACCATTATTTGTTCGGCACGGTGTATGGAAGGTGTTTTTCTGCGAGACCAAGGGTGTTTACGCTTTTGGCTCTTATTGCTTACGCCGACAACACAAAGTTGAATATCGGGGTGAAAGTGGTAATCCTTATACAAAGTGTTGATTCGCTCAAATTGCTCGTTTGTTGCTTTTATAAACGGTGAAGGCTTTTCCGGTGTAAATAACTGCGTCTTATTATTTTGTGCAACAGTCATATACAGTTTGTCCGATATTGGGAAAACAATGACATGCACACCGCTCAACCGCTTTTGCTTGATGATTTGTGAAACCTCCGCTGCACTCATTCCCATGCGGTAAAGCTCGTTCACGGCAACCAGCAAAATCCTGTATGCAGGGCGCATCTCCCTGGAAAGGGTAACGTCATTGTTGCTCTTGAGCAAAGAAACGA